>JAHFJT010000075.1 GCA_023245695.1 Candidatus Peregrinibacteria bacterium
AAATGGCTTGATACCGTCCCAGCCGAGGTATGGTGTCACCGTAACACTATCCGCCTCAAAGGCACTCACCTGCTCTCCAAACACGCTCGTCGTCCCGAGAAACGCACTCGCGTACGCCTCCGCCGTAGATCCAACATCATTTCGCTTCGCATCTGCGATCGTCATCAAACCCTTTGACTTCGCGTACTTGAGCGTATCGGAAAAGGCCTGCATACCAGGCGCGCCATACATTTCATAGAACGCGATCTGCGGCTTCACCACTGGAACAAGATCGGCCACCGCATCGATAATCCCTTTATTGAACTGGAAGATCGCCTCCCCTGCTGCCGCAAGCGCATCGTCCTCCCTGCAGTCCCCGGAGTGGGAAAATTTTGCGCGCCCCGCCTCACGAATGAATGCTGGAATTTTTTCCAGTCGAGGATCGAGACCAACACACACGACGCTTTTTTTTGAACGAATCTGTTTGATGAGCGAGTCAGAGAAATGCATGGCAAACGCGTTTAAAGAATATTCATAAAAATTACAGACCCATTTTTCCCGCCCAACCTTCTGGATCAGACTTATATTCAAGAATCTTCGCGTATTGATCGTCGGTAATATCTCCACGCTCACGAGCCACTTCGAGCAAGGTCGGAAAATCAGTCAACACATGTAGCTGGACCCCAGCCTCCTCAAAACTCTTGTACATTTTTTCAAATCCATAGGTAAAAATCGCAAACATGTGCTCTACTTTCGAACCACCTTCTCGTCGCAAAACTTCCACCGTCGCGAGAGAACTCCCGCCCGTCGTCACGAGATCTTCGACAATCACCGCGGTAGAACCCGCCGCCATAGAGCCTTCAATCTGTTTTCCAGCTCCATGATCTTTTGGCTTCGGTCGGACATACACCATTGATGCACCTAGACGATCTGCCACAAAAGATGCCCACGGAATACCGGCCGTAGCCGTACCGGCGTAAACCACGTCGGAGGGAAGCCCAAGCTCTTTGACCTTGGCTATCATCCCATCAATAACCATCGTTCGCTCCTTCACGTACGAGATGAGCACACGATTATCGGTATAAATAGGGGCACGAAGCCCGGACGCGTAGGTAAATGGTGGATCAAAGCTGATTTTCACAGCCTTTGCATCCAGGAGCATGCCTGCAAAGTCACGGGATCCCATAGAAGAAGATTAGGAGTACTTGGCAGAGTATAGCGTATCCCTTTAAAAGGGAAATCCCACCATACTTGCAAAAGTACAAGAGCTATGTTATAATACAATCAAATAAAAACATAACCCCTTTTTCTATGAAGGCAACCGCTCTCGCTCGTCAGCCGGCATTCGTTTACTTCTGGCTCGGTGTTCTCACTGGCGCCCTTATCGTCATGGCATCGCTCATGATCCGATCATACGCCGACAATGGCGCTGCATCTATTCTCCGTGCTCCATTTTCTACTCCTACATCAGTACAGCAGTACCGAGCACCAGTAGCAAATCAGAAGGCTATGGGTCCTAATAACTTCGGTGCTATGGGTCCAAACAACTTACCAGTAAGCATGGGTCCTAACAACTAGGACTGCAGCACGACTTGTTCCTCAGGATTCATATGAGCCTCAAGCAATCCCTGGACAGCGTCAAACTTAGACTTAAGGAGACGCACATACTCAGGCATCGCCTCACGATTCATCTTATAGAGCTCTTGCTGGATGTCAGCAAGGGCTTTTAAGAGTGCCGGATTGCGTCCGACGACCGTTGGAAGCTGCTGAATCTTTCCATCAATTTCACGATCAGTAATCTTGTATTGATGAAGAATCTTATCAATGAACATATAGATCTGATCTCTCGCTTCTTCAGGCATGTTCATACGATCCATATCCTCAATGAGGGCAGTAGCATACCGGGCCAAAATCGGCACAGCATAGAAAGACGCATCCCAACTTTCATTCATAAGAGCATCTACATCATCCATGCCGTTATACGCATGGTGGAGAATTTCTGGTGGCTTCTCGCCAGACTGCAAGCTCAAATTACGCTTCATGAGGTCTAGATCAATCTGATTAGCCCAGACAATCTGGAAGGCCATTGCATCACGTGAGCGCAAAACGCCAACACTCTTAGAGGCAAATGATCGTCCATATTCCACCAAACCTTTCATGAGCTCGGCGGGAGTATATGTCTTATTTTTTCCCGTATACTCAAGATCCAAGCTCTTCAAAAGTTCTTGTGCCTGATTCCAGAGCTCTGCATTTTGCTTTGGAGAAAACTGTTCAAGATTTCGAACAAGATATGCAATCATAATCGATGCATCCTTAGTAGCAGCTGCAAAACCAGTGACATCACCAGAGTTGTTGGCACGAGTTCGCATATCGCTAAAATACTTCCATGCTCGATGGTAATTTCCGGTCCAGGTGCTAGCACGAGCTGCATTCTGAAGGCCACGATTATAGGTACTATCATCGATAGCAACATTTGGATGGTCATTCAAGAAGGCAAAAAACTTCTCAAGCTGTGTAAAGGCCTGCATATAGGATCGATAGGCGTGGCTCTCTGGAGATGTCGCAGCAGACTGCTGAAGGCCAAAGGCATCATCAAATGATGACAGGGCATGACCTTGAGCTCCGTACTTAGTAGCAAGCTCGATTATGTCAGAACCACCAAGGTTCAAATAAGCAACACCCAACAAGCGAAGGGCCTGAACATACATCATCTGGAAGCGCGGATTGTCGCGAAGCACTCCTTCGTCTGAAGAAAGAATTCGTTCCATGCCTAAAACAAGGGAATCAAAATCACTTCCAGCCTCTTTGGCTGCATGAAATGCAAGACGTGAAAGATTGACATTGTACAAACACTTAAACTCCAGGATTTTTTTCTCTTGAGCATCGAGCTCGCCTCCCTGCTGATGCATAAAGGCGTCAAAATTTTGAAAACACTGACTGTAGTAACGTGACCATTCAGCAATCTTCTTCGCACTATCCTCAGAAAGACCCTGAAGAATTGAACGTCTGAAATATCCAGCAATAATCGTGTCACAAAATTTCTCAAAAGGAATGAGATCTCCATCTTGCATAAACCCTGACTCAAAACCACCACGAACCTGCGCCGCAAGAAGTTCAAATTCACCTGCATTGAAAGTCTCTCCATTCTTCGAACCAAAGTATCGTTCACCTCCCACAACCTGCATCGCCTCAAGAACATTAAGATAAAAAGCATTTTTATCTTCGATCGTTCGGAGAAGTCCTCGATCCGCTTTTACGTAGTCGTAAATATCAAGAACGACTCGGTAGTCACGTCGCTGAGCGGCTTCCTCAAAAGCAGCAAGACTGTAGTGTTTTTTGTAAGGTGCCATATCGGCCTTCTCGGCACACTTATAGAGATTGTAAGCGCTCGCCTGCGGAATCACGACTTTATCTTTGAAGTGTTCACGCATCTTGTGCAAATAAACAAGAGCATGGGCATATGTCTCTTGCATCTCAGCCGAAGGCATACGCTGACTGAAGAGATCAGCAAAATCCTTTTCCATGATAGAAATTTTTTCATCACGATCACCGCTTCGGGCCAGAACCTCCTCACTCACGAGATTCAATGCCATATCGTAATACTCTGGCTTCTTGATGCCGTGTTCAAATAATTCATAGAGAAGCGAAAGAGTACATCCACCGATATGAGAAAGTGCAACGATATAGGCAAGTACTGCTCGCTTATTAGGATCCTCAATATGTCGATCTACCTTATTCACCATCGCACTCGCGGCCAAACCAGTGTCCTCCCACTTCGAGAGTCGATCAGTATCGACGACAACTTTACTCGCTTCATTTTTCAAAACACCCGCTTCTTTCATGGCATTTACTGCGCCAGTAATCTTACCTGGATTACCGTGAGCAAGTGAAGCAAGCTTCAGAAGAACCTCATCGTGCAGAACAACATTCATGGTTGATGCCTTCGTTACATCATATCCCAACAAATCGAGAACAAACTTCTTGAACTCTGGAACAGGATTTCCATGCTTATCGAGCAGGTCAATCTTATCAAGGAAAATGCGCTCCTCACTTTTGACACCCAAAGAATTAAGCAAGATGTTTGGAATTGGCTGATCCCCATTTCGACCAGCAAATACACCGACGACACCCACAAGTGACCCAAAGTTTTTCTTGGAAAATACCTGACCGATTACAGATGTTGATGCAGGATCAATCCAGTGAAGATCATCGGGAGTGATGAAGAGTGAAATACCACCAGAAGACTGGGTATTTGAGAGATAGCCCGTAAGTGCCTTGATAAGGCCATTAATCTCAACAGGGCGTCTCGAGTCTTCTGCAAATTGAGCAAGATATTCATACTCCTTTGAGGCATTGAACATGAGAATGTCCTTGGTCGTCTCCAGGAGAACACGAGTAAATGCTCGTGCATAAGAGAGGTTAGCATTCGCATCATGATCCTTCTGGGGAACAAAAACATCTCGCATCCCTGGATGCTTGGTGCGCAACTTGGCCGTAAGCTCATGGATCATACGTGACTTACCCATCTGAAGCGCAGCCTCAAGCGTCAGGAACTGTGGACGACCTGAAGTAAGTCCTCGATCGAGAAGATCGAAAGCCTGACCCATTTCGCGGTCTCGGAAGTACTGATGTTTTGAGCCACCCGGAATAAGCTTCAAACGGCTCTCAAAAGAGGTTGCAAGAATAAGTTCATCGGTAAGTCGATGCTTGGCTTTAATATTAACGTAACTCGCCTCACGAGGATCCTGGCAAGCTTTAGCGAAGGCTGCATCAAAAACCTGCACGCCATGATTTTTCAAAATAACCTCCTTATGTCTAAGGAGACTCTCAGGAAGTTGACCCATCGTTCCAGTCTCTTTCACAGAAAGTTTTGCAGCAGTTGCAACAATAGATGGTGTCTGGAGCCCAAGTTCATTGGCAAGATGAGAGATCAATTTATAGACCTCAACCGTTCGAGAAACCGAACGCTCACCTCGAATTACGAGTCCATAGACACGTGGAGAGCTGTTAACAATTTGAAGATCAGACGCAAATCGTCTCAAATCTTGAGCCAGAGCCTCATCTAAAGAGCTCAAGTCGACGGTTCCTCCATCTGGATTTGGAATAGAAACGAGAGAGTACGATACCGGATACTTACCAAGCCCTTCTGCCTCTTTCTGAACTTCCATACCATCATATTCACCACGTGGAACACTACCAAGTGTTACGTCATAGGTACCACTTCGCGTTCTACCAGTAATATCTGCCGGATTGATTCGAGTCGTTTCTCGAAGCCCCTCATCGTCAACACCACTCTTTCCTTCTTCCATAGCACGATCTGCGCTCATCCGAAGCATCGTCGTAGGAAGCGGAACTGTATCTCGAATAGATGTCTGAGGAGTTGAATTTTCACCAACTTTGGGAATACGTACGGTAGGTCTCACAGACTGACTGGCCACAGGCCCCTCCTGAGAAGAGGGTGTCGCTTCAGGGTCTAAAGCTCCAGGAGCTAAGGGTTTATTTGAGGAATTACCAGCCATAACAAGAGGGATTATGTGTTGAATTAAGGTGAAACTATACTATGTTTTCTGGAAATAGCAAGAGCTAATTGTACCG
>JAHFJT010000076.1 GCA_023245695.1 Candidatus Peregrinibacteria bacterium
GTGAGGCCACCGAAAAATGCCTTCGCCTTGGCGACGGAAAATTCGGTGACATCGATAATCGACATCTCGTCGACCTTTACCGCGAGCACTTCTGGACGAAGTCGCTTTCCATGACAGGTCGGGCAGTCGAGAATTCGCATGAATGACTCAATTTTCTTTCGGACATAGTCAGAGTCGGTCTCTAGGTAGCGACGTTCTAGATTTGGGATCACACCCTCGAAAGTCGTGACGTACTCACCTCGGAATCCGCTGCCGCCAATATTTTCATCATCGTCATCCTGCGAGTGACGTGCTGCGTGCTTTTCAGCGCCAATATTCACGGTATACTTGCGATCCCCTGTTCCATAGAGCACGTAGGCCATCGCCTCTTTGCTCAGGTTTTTCACCGGAGTGTTCATCGAGAACTTGTAGGCTTTCGCCACAGCTTCGAGAATTCGGTTGTACCAGGTGAGGTGCGAGGTTGTCGCAGACCATGGCATGATCGCGCCTTCTGCAAGTGTAAGGTCTTTGTTTGGGAGTACGAGGAGTGGATCGATCTCGAGCTTGGTTCCGAGACCATGACAGGTCGGACATGCGCCGTGCGGAGAGTTGAACGAGAAGAATCGTGGAGAAATTTCTGGAATGGATATATTGCAGTGTGGGCAGGCGAAACGCTCAGAGAAGACCTCTTCTTTTTTGGTTTCGTTGTCCTGAACGATCATGAGACCTTCACCCTGCTTGATCGCGATCTCAATAGAGTCGGCGAGTCGACTGCGATCTGGGTTGGCAACCTCGATCTCTTCGCCGGATTTGAGCTTTTCTGTAAGACGGCCGAAGTTTTTGATCACGAGACGATCGATGACGATATCAATCGAGTGCTTCTTTGACTCGTCGAGCTCTGGAACTTCGAGGATACCATATACTTCGTTATCTACGCGGACACGGACGAAGCCATCTTTTTTGATCTTTTCAAAGACTTTATCATGGCGACCCTTGCGATCACGAATCACCGGCGCGAGGATGAGAATGCGCTTATCGAGCGGCATGGCAGCCACCGTGTCTACGATCTGGCTGACGGATTGGCGAGAAATTTCTCTGCCGCACTCCGGACAGTGAGGATGACCTACCTTTGCAAAGAGCAAACGTAGGTAGTCGTAGATTTCGGTGACGGTTCCGACGGTTGAACGCGGATTTCGTGGTGCGGTTTTCTGATCGATAGAAATCGCTGGTGAAAGCCCTTCGATCGAGTCGACATCTGGCTTTTCCATGAGCTGGAGAAACTGACGCGCGTAGGTCGAAAGCGACTCCACATACCGTCGCTGTCCTTCTGCGTAGATCGTATCGAATGCGAGTGATGACTTTCCAGAGCCGGAAAGTCCTGTCATGACCGTGAGCTTATTTCGAGGAATTTCGACGTTTACGTTCTTCAAATTATGAAGTCTTGCGCCTTTTACAACAATTTTATCATGCATGAAAGGAAGGGTTTTTCTTTAGTATATGCCAAAAGGAATGCTCTTTGCACGGTAGCATGGAACTTTGAAAGAATCAAGACTCTCCATTTGGATTTTATCGTATAGCACTGATGCTTCTGGTCTAGCTAAAGAGGGATGGGACGGCTTCTGTAGCAAGCTCGCGCTCTTCTTTGCTCGTCAGGTAGCCATATTTCTTGTGATTCTCTTTCTTTTCGAAGAGGTAGTTCAGGTACATATAGCCGATAATCAGGTAAGGGACGAGGAGGAAGGTCCAGTTCATCTCGAGGAAGACGTTGAAAATCGCGTGAAGTCCGGCGGCAATGAGGAAGCCTTGCGCGAGATTTTGTGCGGAGAAAATTAGTTCGTCGTCGATGCCAAATATCCGCTCCATCATTTTTGGCCAGAGGATCTTTTTTTGCTCTCGGAGAATCGGCGTTGAGAAGTGTGAGATGCCGTAGTAGTACCCCATGACTCCCGAGAAAAGCACGTGTGCGAAGGTGGAAAAAATCGATCGAAAGACGAATGGCACGAGCAGATTATGCACACCCTGGTTCATCCAGATATTATGGAAGTACATGATATTTTCGGTGAACGAGAAGCCGAGCGCGCAGAGTACAGACAGCTCGATAACGTCATCTATATCACGAAATTCGTCACCACCCATCGCGCGAACGGCGATATGCTTCATGGCTTCTTCGATGACACCTACGATACAAAAGGTCATCACGACACTTACCGGAATGCTCACAAAGTTACTCACACCAATGACACTCGCCTCAAACCCTTGCGTGTAGCGAAAGGCATTGATCCACGGAAAAAACTGCCAAAGATACTTGTAAAAGAGGATCGGAAAAACTCCGGTAGCTCCAAGAAAAAATGCGTAGAAAATAATGGAGCGCTTATACGGATTTTTGAGATAAAAAATATAGCCCCAGATCGCGGCTGGTACGATAGCGAGGAGGACAGATCCTACGATTTGGAGAGCGGCGTTGTTCATTACAAGAAGTGGGTTTTGGTTTTTGTGCTGGAGAGGGCTTTAGAGCGGGCTTTTTTAGATTCGGCTCTATTTGGTTATTATACCATAAATTTGCGGGAAATGCTAACCGATGAACGTCTCATTTCATGATGCACAAAATTGACTTCCATAAAGACTCTGTTGTATTCGGAAATTTCCACGTGGAAATTTTTAGCTTTAAAAAATGTCCTTTTGGCGAAATAAGCATCTTATACCATGTTTTTATCCAAAAGTAATCTTTATAAAAGAATCTGTCCCGCGTGCACTTTCCTCACGGTCGAGGCGACGCGCAGCTTTGAAGATGATGGCAGAGGATTGCCTTCGGCGACGGTCATGATGATCTGGGCGTCTTGAGGCAGAAGGTCAAAGAGGTCGTTCTTTCGGGTGGAGTCGAGCTCGGAGAAGACGTCGTCGAGGAGAATGATCGGTGTGTCGGCTGTTTTGTGCTGAATCCAGGCGATTTCAGCCTGTTTGAGCGCCATGAGTGCCGAACGGAGTTCGCCGCGAGAGGCGGTGAGCTCGAGCGGCTGGTTGTTGATTTTCAGCTTCAAATCGTCCCGGTGTGGCCCGACTGAGGTACGGGTCGCGCGGATGTCGCGGGGGCGGTTCTGTTCGAGCGCAGCTTGGAGCTGAGTTTGAATTTTTTCCTGAAAATCATTTAAAAACGGTGTCAAATTTGAAGCTGATTCTATCCCCGGGGATAAATCGGCATTAAAAAATATATCACCTTTCACGTCAAAAACTGCTTGGTAGTCCACCGTATACGGCACCCCTATCTCCTGAAGCTGATTTTGCAAAAACTGCACCAGTTCGAGCCGACTACCCAATAAAGCTGATCCAGCTTCAGCAAGTTGCTCATCCCAAAGATCAAGTGCATATGCGGGCATTGTATTCAGCTTCACTTGAAGCAGAAGGGCATTCCGCTGTGTTAGGAGCTTTTGGTAAAGCTGAAGCTGCTTCATATATCCTGGTGTCGTTTGTATCAAGATCGTATTGAGATACTTTCGACGCTGCGCGGGCTCCCCCGTGAGCATGTGAAGATCCTCTGGCCGAAACAGCACGACCTTCAGGTGCCCAATGAACTTCGGGGCTGATGTGCGAACGCCATTTTTCTTCAACACCCGCTGAATCCGCGGCTCGTGGACTTCGCAGAGCTCGAGATGCAGATCCTCCCCTTTGGCCTCAATTCGATAGTAATCCTGCTCAAACTGCTTCAAAAAGTCACGATCGCTCACACGAAACGACTTCGTCAGCGCGAGCATGTAGATTGCCTCGAGAAAGTTGGTCTTTCCTTGTGCATTTTCGCCACTCAGGACGACGACCGGCTCGTCCGGAAACGCAAAATCGAGTCGAGTGTAGTTGCGAAAGTGTTCGAGGTGGAGAGAAGAGAGTTTCATGGGTGACGTCAGTGTAACATAGTCTGAAAATTTACAATTGAACCCATCATTTCATTTTGATATAATGGCTTCAGAAAGATCTTCAGCAGTAGTTTATACACTACACATTTATGCAGAAGGTCTTTTCATTATTCTTTAGGAAAGACCGAGATAAGATATTTCTTCCCTGACTTTTTGTCTTCTTTTATTTGCACGCAAAATATCTCTTTTTCGCACGTCATTCCGGAAAACCGATGGTAAATTTCTTTTGTATTGTTCGGATTTTCTTTTGATTCCGGAGCTATTTTTCCACTTTGCACAAGCTCAATTGTAGCTTTAAAATACTGAATTCGTCGTAAGCGATCCTTCCAATTCTTTTTTGCAAAAAGATGTCCCCAGAAAAATTGAAGGAAGATTTTCTGATTCTTGAAATATGGTGATCGTATGTGCGGATTCCGCTTTCCTTTCTTTCGAATAGCTTCATAGATATAGCGAGCGGTCTTATATACCTCTTTAAAATTTGCTCCTGCTATTTTTCCTGCCTTGGCTTGGTAGTACTGCATTCCGGAATGCTATCATATGTATTTGGCTTATTCTAGCCATAAATCTGTCATACTTTTGTAATCTTTTTGTCAGAACTTTCCCCTATTTTCCAAGGTTGCGTTTGCTTTAGAAAAAGAAATCGCTAGAATGGTGTGGCTGCAAACAGCGGCTGCGAAAGCGGCTTACACCATTGATTTTTAAACTTTTCAATTAAACTCTCAAACTATGCCTCCACGATCACAAAAACCAGAAGCGACAGATCCTCTTTATGGCATGCGGCACTCGTGCGCGCATATGCTGGCACAGGCGGTGCTCCAGGTTTTCCCTGATGCGAAGTTGGGCGTGGGACCGGTGATCGATAATGGCTTTTACTACGATTTCCAGCTGTCACGCACACTCACGCCAGAGGATATCAAAGATATTCAGAAGCGTATGGAGCACATCGGCAAGCAGAATCAGACGTTTGTGCGACAGGAGAAGACAATCGAAGAGGCGAAGGAATTTCTCAAGCCAAAAGAGCAGCTCTTCAAAATCGAACTCGTGAATGATTTTGCTGAGCAGGGTTCGACGACGGTGAGTTTTTACGAGAATGTGGATCAGAAGGGCGAGGTGAAGTTTGTGGATCTTTGCCGTGGAAATCATACGGAGACGACAGGGAAAGTTGGTGCGTTCCAGCTCACGACGATTGCGTCTGCGTACTGGAAGGGCGATAGCGCCAATCCATCGATGCAGCGAATTTACGGTGTGTGTTTCGCGACGCAAGAAGAGCTGAAGGATTACCTCATGAAGATTGAAGAGGCGAAGAAGCGTGATCATAAACTTCTCGGAAAGCAGCTCAGCTTGTTTACCTTTTCACCGCTTGTTGGTGCGGGTTTGCCGCTCTTCCTTCCGAAGGGTGCGCGACTGAAGCGCACGCTTGAAGAGTTTATTACGAGCGAAAAAGAGAAGCGTGGATATTCGTTTGTCTGTATTCCGCACATCGCCAAAGATGCGCTCTATGTCACAAGTGGACACCTCGGAAAGTACGATGCGATGATGCCCGTAATGGAGGTCGAAGAAGGTGGCGACAAGCTCGTGATGAAGGCGATGAACTGTCCGCATCACTTCGAGATGTTCAAGGCGGAGCCACACTCATACCGTGAATTACCGCTTCGTTTTGCGGAAAATACGACGGTGTA
>JAHFJT010000077.1 GCA_023245695.1 Candidatus Peregrinibacteria bacterium
ACCACTTAACTAAGTCCTAAAGAATTTTGTTTATCTCTAGAAAAAGCCCACCTTGTAAAGGTGGGCTTTTTGAATACGTAAAAAATGGGAGGCGGCAACTGTTCGCCTTCATTAGCAAACGCGCGCTTTGCGCTTTTGGAGCAGATGCCCCCCCCTCCGGGAATTAACCTCCAAGCCTTTCACCTATCGCACTCAAAAGAGCGCTCTGGTTTAAGAGCTTGGAGCAGGTAACGGGAGTCGAACCCGTATCTCGTCCTTGGCAAGGACGCATAATATCCGCTATACTATACCTGCATATTTGGCTCAATGAAGAGCTAATCTGCGCGTCTGATTTTTAAGGGAAATGCGGGGACGGGAGGGAGCGGGAACGATAACACTTCGTACTATCTCCTAAACGGTGGGCGTCCTCCGCCTGGTCTTCCGCCGCCGAAGCCTCCTCTTGATGGTGGTCGTGGTGCGAGTTTCGTGTCTTCAAATCCTGGAAGGGTTGCTTTGTGTGAGAGATTGTAGCGTCCTGCGTCGTCAATTTCCATCAATTTTACTCGCATTTTGTCACCAACTTGCACGACATCTTCAACTCGGTCGACACGGTCAGCGGATAGCTGGGAAATGTGAACGAGACCTTCCTTGCCTGGGGCGATTTCAACAAAAGCACCGAACTCCATAAGTCGGGTAACCGTACCGTCAAAGATCTCACCAGCTTGCGGAATATAGACGATGCTTCGAACCCAATCTGCTGCCTTCTTTCCGTTTTCCTGATTTGGAGATGTAATAAAGACGAGACCTGACTGATCGATGTCGATCGTCACTCCGCACTCTGCGGTAATCTTCTGAATCGTTTCGCCACCCTTTCCGATGACAGACCGGATCTGTTCAACGTCGATCTTGATCGTTTCAATCATAGGTGCGTACTTTGACATCTCTGATCGTGGAGCTGGAATAACTGCTTCCATAGCATCCAAAAGTGCAAATCGTCCAATCTTTGCACGCTCGAGAGCCTCTCGCATAATCGCGAGTGTGAGACCCTTTACTTTGATATCCATCTGAAGTGCGGTGATACCCTTTCGGCTCCCGGTGACTTTGAAGTCCATATCTCCAGCGAAGTCTTCGAGACCCTGGATATCGGTGAGAATCTTGTACTTTCCGGTTCCGTCTGTAACGAGACCCATGGCGATACCAGCGACATGTCCTGAGATCTTGATACCAGCATCCATGAGAGCCAGTGATGATCCGCAGACTGATGCCATTGAGCTTGAACCGTTACAGCTGAGTGTCTCTGATACCACCCACATAGCATATGGGCAATCCTCTTTTGGCGGAAGAACGGCGAGGAGCGCACGTTCTGCGAGATCTCCGTGACCGATTTCTCGGCGTGACGGTGATCGCATCATTTTAATTTCTCCAACTGAGTATGGAGGGAAGTTGTAGTGGTGCATGTATCGCTTCTCGATGTCGCGATCCATGGTGTCGATCGTCTGAGCATCTCCAGGAGCGCCAAGGGTTGCAATCGAAAGAACCTGCGTCTCTCCACGCTTGAAGAGGCCGGTTCCATGTGTTCGAGGAAGTACTCCGACTTCGATAGCGAGAGGTCGAATTTCGTCGAGTTTTCGTCCGTCGATACGAAGTTCCTGTTCGAGAATAAGTCTTCGCATTCGCTTCTCGGACATCTTGGTAAGTTTTTCGTTGATCTGTCCTTTTGAGAATGAGCCATCCGCAATCTTATCGGCGAATGCCTCATAAGCCTCAAGGACGAGCTTCTTGTATGACTTTTTGTGATTTTTCTTGCTCGTTCCGTCGATCGTTGCGAGTCTCTCCTCGGTCGCAAATGCCTCAACGGCTGCGATCATATCAGGATTTGGCTCGATGAGTGTGTATGCTTTCTTGGTGATGTTCAATTTTGAGGCAAACTCGAGCTGGAATTTGCAAAGCTCTTTGATTTCGGCGTGAGCAAGCTCAAGTGCCTGAATCATAAGATCTTCGTCGAGCTCTTTTGAAGATGACTCCACCATAGTGATAGCGTCGAGCGTTCCGGCAACGACAATATTGAGTTTTCCTTCGTCGGCCTGTGTGTATGTAGGATTGATGATGAGTTTCCATGCTCCATCTGCTTCGACATATCCAACACGAACAGCTGCTACTGGACCCTCAAAAGGTGCTCCAGAAGCCAAAAGTGCCATTGATGCCGCATTGATAGCGGTTGTAGATGGGTCGACTTCGAGGTCAGCAGAAAGTACGGTACAGATTACCTGCACATCGTGCGTCAAACCCTTTGGAAAGAGTGGTCGCAGTGGTCGATCAATAACTCGTGAGTTCAATGTTGCGTTCTCTGAAGGGCGTCCTTCTCGCTTGATAAATCGACTTCCTTTAATCTTTCCGGCAGCGTAGTAACGTTCCTCGTAATCGACGACCATTGGAAAAAACTCCGCTCCAGCTTTCGGATCGTCACTCATCGATGCGTTCGCAATAATAACCGTGTCGCCGAGCCATGCGGTGATGGCGCCGTCGGCCTGTGTGATAAAATGTCCTGTTTCAAGTTTAAACTGTCGTCCTGCGAGATCGCGACTCAGTGAGACTCTTTCCATGATAGTGAGTTGAAAATATTATTTATACGGCGGCTTTCTTGAGTCCAAGTTTCTCGCTTACCTTGTCGAACTCTTCTTTATTGTCCATTCGAAGGTAGTTGAGAAGCTTTCGTCGCTTACCAACCATAACCAAAAGTCCACGTCGTGAGTGGTTATCCTTTGGATGTTCCTCAAGGTGCTTTGTGAGCTCCTGTATTCGGTGTGTAAGAATAGCGATCTGGACCTGTGGAGATCCGGTGTCTTCAGGATGTACGGCGTACGACTGAATAATTTCCTTCTTTTGACTGTGTTTCATAGTAGGGGTTCAAAATCAATGCGGGCTTAGTTTAGCAAAAGAAGAAAATTGTGACAAGTGAATTATTGAGCTTTCTTGACTCTGCCGCTTCTTTGCTTCAAAGTGGAGCACAGCATGAGCTATAAACATATTATTCAGGAGGCGTGGCTCTACACGCAGCAGAATAAGAAACTCATTTACTGGTATGGCTTTTTTCCCTCCATCTTTACGACGGCGGTCGGTGTCATGTATCTTACCTATCAGTTTTTTGCGTTTAAAAAATCTGAACTATTTGAGCACTCCGCTCACAGCTTTTTGAGTGACGTTATTAGCTTTATTTTTAACTATCTGAGCACCCATGCCGATCAAAGAGTTCCTCTTATTATTGCGGCGGTAATTATTGGTACTGTCTACATACTTCTTCCGACACTCACGCAGGCTGCTGCGATCCAGCTCATTGCTCGACATCGAAATGGACAGGATGTCAGCGTTAGTGATGGTATTAAATATGGTCTGATGAGCTATCTTCCCCTTTTTGAGTACCACACATTTATCAAGACTTTTGGTCTCTTTAGTATTCTTTTTGAGGCTGCGTTTGTGCTAAGAAATCTCGGTATGGAGATTTTCCAAGCGCTTTTGCCGATCTTCATCATCTTCATGGTGATTGGATTTATTCTCACGCTGCTTTTTACCTATGCAGATCTCTATATCATTATTGATGGAGAGGGTGTTATGACATCCGTGGTGAAAAGCGCGAAGATTGTGATCCTTCACTGGCAGAAGACCTTCTTGATTTCAGCTTTGATGATGATCATTGGTGCGCGAATTATTCTTCAGATTATCCTCCTCATTCTCGTGCCGGGAGCGGTACTCATTGCCGCTGCGTACTTTGCGACCGTCGGCCTCGCACAGATTGGCATTATTATCGGGGTTGTTCTCGCTGTAATAGCTTTGTTTTTTGCTGCCTACTTAGGGGGTGTCGTGGATGTGTTCTCATATGCCGTCTGGACGTACACTTTTTTGGAGCTTACGAGCGAAAAGGAGATGTCAGCTCGGGAGATGAGTGCGCGCGATAGCACTGAGGGGTAGTTGGCTTCAAATTTCAGCTTTGGGTATGGTGGTTGGCTGCATAGGCTTAAACCTTACTTTTCCCTGTACCATAGCCAAAAAACCTCTTATATAGTTGACTTATATTGTCTTATCTGGTATAATTCATATGTAAAAACTCAAAACAAAGCTAAAATGATTCTTCTTCCCCAGGGTCGAAAAATTCTCATCATCGCTGCTTCCCTTTTCATTGCTACGTTCTCCCTCGTACTCTTTGTGGTCAGCGGAGATCAGGCTGGACATAGTGACAGTTTAAAGACAAGTGTGTTTGAGGAGTTTTTGAATCATGATGCACCTGCCACAGGAGAAGCGGCTGATGCACCTCCTACGGTCGTGCTCGATGCGCATGGAGCTATTCTGGATACAAACGAAGCCTTTTCACGTCTCCTTGGATATGCACTCAAAGATCTCCGAGGAAAGTCATTCTTTACGGTAGTCGCGTCGGATGATCTTCCGCATTTTGCTGGAGACTACGCTTCTGCATCATCTAGCAAAAAAATCGTAGTCAATAGTGGACCGTACCACATGGTCGCAGATGACGAGACGCAGCACCTCGTTCTCATTACCTATAGCTCTGACTCGAAATCTGGTCAGCCTGTCATGACCCTGGTCATCAAAGATATCGGTGGTTCTGCGAATACTAAGACTACCGAGCCTCCAAAGGGCAAAGCGATTAAAGAACTCGATAGTAAAGGTAGTGATTCCAAGAAGGAAAAAAATCGAATCATTGTCGAGAAAACAAGCTAGATTGGGCTGATCGAAGGCGGTAGCGCTTGTCAGAAAAGCGGCCGCTGTGTATGATTCGGCTACTATGTACGAGGCTTCACAGATCGAAAAAAAATGGCAGAAACGTTGGATGGACACCGGGCTCTATACGGCGGCTCTTCATGATGATTCACGACCGAAGTACTACAACCTCGTCATGTTCCCGTATCCATCTGGAGATAAACTTCACGTAGGTCACTGGTATAATTACGCACCTGCTGACTCGTGGGGACGTTACATGCGCATGATGGGCTACAACGTTTTTGAGCCGATTGGGTTTGATAGTTTTGGATTGCCTGCTGAGAATTATGCGATCAAAACGGGTGTGCCTCCTGTGCAGAGCATCGCTACGAACTGCGCCAAGATGGAGCAGCAGCTCACGGCAATTGGAACGATGTACGACTGGAACAAGAAAGTCGTAACATCCGATCCTGAATACTACAAATGGACGCAGTGGGTTTTTTTACAGCTCTACAAACGAGGTCTCGCCTACCGAAAGCGTGCGCCGGTGAACTGGTGTCCGGTGGACAATACGGTTTTGGCAAATGAGCAGGTCAATGATGGTAAGTGCGATCGCTGCAAGAGTGAGGTGACGAAGCGTGATTTGACCCAGTGGTTTTTCAAGATTCGAGATTATGCTGAACGACTGCTGAATTTCGACGGACTCGTGTGGCCAGAAAAAACAAAACTTATGCAACAGCACTGGATCGGACGGAGCGA
>JAHFJT010000078.1 GCA_023245695.1 Candidatus Peregrinibacteria bacterium
CTGCTGCCTTGTCGGCTGCATCGCACTCAGAAGAAGTAGACTGTCGGCCAAGCGACATACAGAACATACCGCCGGAAGTTGAACCTTGTCGGTTGTTGTTTACAGTATTGTTTTGTGGAGCTGTCGAGTTGTTAAGATTACCTCTTGAGTCTTTTCCAGTATTCATTGGCATCTTGAATGCATCATTTCCGGTAGTCTGTTGCATTGGAAACTGCATCTGTGGAGCCTGATTTCTATCAGTTGGCATTCGAACCTTTGAAGAGTCCTGTTGCATTGGCATCATCTGCTGCTCCTGTTTCATGTCCTGGTTCATGTCCTGAGACATATCGGCTTGATTTGCACTACGTTCACTGATGAAATCAGCGAGACCAGTTTTTGCAGCCTCAAGAGAAGTTACGATACTAGAACAATCGCCTTCTGATTCACCACCAAAATTCTGAGGTCCCATGCCTTGTGGAGCAGATTGCGGTCCCATGCCCTGTGATCCAAATGGCTGCGGTCCCATGCCCTGTTGCATAGCATTTCCAGATGGCTGAGAACATGCCATAGCATCAGCGAAGAAGTCGCTAAGACCATCAATTTGATCCTGTGGAACTCGTCCTTTACTAAGAGCTGATCGAACTTTGTCTGCAGCCTTTCGAACATTCTTAAGTGGCTTCATGGCAGTTGTAAGAGCTTTTTTAGCAGTCGTAACGGCCTTCTTGGCAACCTTAAGTTTTGCCTGAAGTTCCTTCATATCCTTAGCGGCCTGAGCAATCTCAGTCCGGTCAGTAAGATCCATGAGAGAATCTCGGAGATCCATCATAGAAGCATTGATCTCTTCGACGTCAGCCTGAGCTGCATCAAAATCTGCCTGAGCTGCAGTGAGACCTTCGCTTTTAGGAACTTCAAACTTAGCGAGAAGATCAGCTGCGCCCTGAGCAGCAGCAATTTCTTTGCTGAAGTCAGGCTGACCACCACGCTGTGGACCCTGTTGAGAACCACCTCGAACGCCCTGTGCAATCACAGAGGTCTGGAAAAGGTAGGCTGCACTCACAGGAGCGAGTACAAGAGCTAAAATAGTGCTTCCGGCAGCAAGTGCGGAGGCGAGAGATCTTTTGGAAGATCCCTTCGATGAATTCCTCATATTTTTATTTTTGTTAGAAAATAAGGAGGAAGGATTGTTTTGATCCTTTGTTACATTATAACATAAAATAGGAAAAACGCAAGAAACAGTGAGGAATAGGTGAAATCACCACAAAAATCCTCGTTGAAGACGAAAGGAATACCTGATATACTCTGCGGGCAAATGGTCCTTTAAAGCTAGAAAGAAGACTTTTACCACCACATGCCGAAGTAGCTCAGTGGTAGAGCGCTGCCCTGAAGAGGCAGGCGTTGTCAGTTCGATTCTGACCTTCGGCACCAAAGTAAATTTTCTTTCATATACACGAAAAAACGCGAAGCATTTTTAGCTTTACCTCTTTTTCCGAGGGACGAGCTTTTTGTTGCTTCCAAAATAGTCAAATATATGGTATAATACAAAAATAAAATAAAAAACAAAAAATGAACCAACCTGTGGACCTTGAAGAGTTGAATAAAAACCTTACGGCAATAAATCATGACCTCAATCATGTCGACGCGATTGTGAGTTTGATTTATAAACAGCAGGATCTTGATTCTCTTAAGAATGAGCTTGATCAGCTTAATGTCGATCAAAAATAGATAACCCCCTAGCACATGAATGAAAATCAAGTTTCTCTAGGAGAAGCCAAGGAGAAAAGTGAACAAAAAGGAGCTCTAGAAAAGACACCCACCAAACTTTCCGCAAAAGAAAAGGAGCAAATTCTAAAGCGTTATGAACAGACAAATAGGCGAATTGAAAGCACGCAAAAGAAGCTTATAGACTGCCTGAAGTTGATGAACAGTTTACCAAAAGACAGTTCTAGCCGGAAAAGAATCGGAAAACTCTACAATGAGGCAAAGAAGATATTCGATAGCGTTAATGGAAAACTTCCCCAGTATATCGAAAATTATCAAGACATTACTCTCGTGCTGGCGCTTAGCGCATTACAAGAGCGTGAAAGGCAGAGTTTTGTTGATACACTAAAGAAAAGTGGGTTAGAGGAAACAAGGGTAGGTGGAGAACTTTTCGATGTCGAAAAAGATGCCAGAAAAATAGTAAAAATGATCGAAAAGCTACAGTCCTGCAACTTCTCACAGCAGGACATGGGAAAAATTCTAACGCTTCCTGGGATCGGAAAGCAGAATTGCCCATTAGATGGACTTGTAGATTTTATGGCACAGGCAAAGGATTGTGGACTCACGGTTGATGACGCAAAGCCATTTTGGACAAATGCAGATACGAATGATCGTCCAAAATTGATGAGTATTATAGCGGAATTACAGAACGCAGGGATTACGAAAGATTACTTCAATACATATAAGCCATTTAAATCTAGTAAAAAAGATGTCAAAGAGCTGAAGAGTTATATGTCGCTACAGGGTGATGGTTTCACGCAAATAGAGATATCAGATATAGCGTGCCTAAACGATAAGGATGGAGGCACACCGAACGCAGCTCAACGAGTAGAATATTTTAGGACAATTCATAAACGTACCGGGCTTGGTTTTCAGGGTATCAAGCTTCTCTATACGCATGAAAAAATGGTAGCACCAATAATAGACTATGCTGATAAATTAAAGAAAGCAGGACTAGAGCAGTTTGTCGAAATGATCGACCTGGTGTACGAAATTGAACCGCGAGTAGATTACATAATTCCAGAGCTCAGAAGAATGGCAGGCGGAACAAGAGGAAATAAATATAATAGACTTTTAAGGATAAAAAAATTCAAGACGGAATACCCAGATGTAAATCTTTTTACCAAAACAAAATACGCAAATGATAAAGATGTCAGGGGCGGAGAGACAGCGCTTTGCATAGACCTCTTCTACAAGCAGAGTCCAGAAACGAGAGAGTTTTTGATACATGTGATGAGGCATACTATAAGTACTTCTTTTGAAAATATGTGGATTTTCTTAGGAGATCCAGCACTCCCTTTGGCAATTGGGGTTTACAACAAATTACCAGTAAAAGATTATGCTTATGCGCTAAAATTAGGACGAAATCTTTTTCTGGAAGGCATAACGAAAGTCCCATCCGAACGCGCATTGCAAGAGAAGATGAGGGAGCTCAGTGCAGCTCAGAATGCAGTGAAAGATATAGAGCTATTCGAAGGAAGAAATCTTGTTTTTGTTGCACACAATGAAGGAAGATTTGATACCGAAGATACACGATTTGGGCTATCAAAAAGTGTCGGTCCACAAGGAACAGTGTCAATGCACGCAACCATGAATCCAAAGCCATCACTCAAGGAGTTGCGGGAAATGAAAGAGGAGATTCTGACAAGAATTGCCCGAACGCCACCACCGATGACTTTTTATTTTAGCGGACATGGAAATGAGTCGCAGGTACATTTTAGCCATAGTGATAAGACAGATTACCTAGATCCAGAGAGACAGGCATGCTATATATCCGTAGAAGATTTCGCAAAAGCCGTGGCAAGTCGCAAGGAGAAATTCCCAGACAAAGCTGCACAGCTCAAGAAGGATATTTATATTTTTGCGACTTGTCGAAATCAGAATTTTATTCGATCTTTTTATGAACGTAATAGCAAGCTTGGTGGAGAACAGCCGATAACCCTAGGCGAGTCGGAATACGGGCAATATGCATTTGGAGGAGAGAAGAGTGGATTCGAAAGAGAGAAAATTCTCTACGGACTCGGTGAAAAAGGCACTACGATTGGCGACGTAATGAAGAATGAAAATAAATATGCAGACTCCGATCTTTCCATCTTCGTTCCAAACAAGCGTGGCCTTCCACAGCAAATCGCTGAAAATAGCAAAATCAAAACTGCGCCCGAAACACGGACAAGAGTATAGTATGCATGAATAATTCAAAGCTGAATAATATTCAGAAAAGTCCCAACATTCTCTACTATAGAGCACCAGTTTGACATACGATGAGGACTTTTGTAGAGTGAGCTCCTTTTTTTGCGTACCATGAAACGAGGAGACAAAATCGGCTCAGGGCTCTATAGAGACTGTTTCGAAGTGCCAGAAAACCCGAACCTCTGCGTGAAGGTTCAGCGAGATAGGGTCACGCGAGAAATTCCAGAGCTGGGAATAAGTGTCGATGTAAGAATGGAAATATTTCTGCTGTTAAAATTTGGCGAACTTGATTTGAATATCCTTGAGTATGAGACGATCTCATCCCTTCCAGACTGCTTGAGGCAATTTACCCCCTCAATAGTACATCTCGATGAAGATAGTATCATGCAAGAAAAATCCCAACTCATAATGAGCCGTCCGAGAGATTTTGATGGAGCATATTCACGTACCATGCAGGAGTACGGAGGGGTTGCAAATGTGGACTTCTGGGACCAGGTGGATTTGGTCGCGGAGAGCATGCTACGCTACGATCTATTCTCGCCTGATATATTTTACCGTGGGCAGAATATAATAGTCCAAAGAGACACGCCAACCACATATCGCCCAGTGTTGATCGATACAAAGCACATGGGTCGAGCAATGTTTCATGTGCGACAGCCGTGGCTTATATTCAAGAGCGAAAGGCTACGCGCATTCCACAAGAATCTCGATGAGTTCAAGGGTAGATTCCACCTAAGGGGTGAACGTGAAAATAAGGTGGCTGCCTAAGGAGATTTTCTATCGTCTCCGTCGAGCTTCGGTAACACGGAGCTCTATTTTTTTAAGATGCGCACTATTTCGCTGAAGGGCTTCGAGAACTCCAGGTCGAACATGGAGCGGAACGGCTACGTCCTCCTCTGAGGAGTCAGAGTGATCGCGCGCTGCCGCATTTCCTCGTGAGCGTTTTTCGGATTGAGCATCATCATGAGGTTGGATTCGTTGTTTTGGCATGGCTCGACGATCGTCGGAGATCGGAGTTGGATCAGTCATGGTAGGCGAAGGGGATACCGCCGGTGCTGCTTGCTGAATCTGCACTCGCGCACTATTTTCAGCAGAAGCAGAAGGTGTCTCTGCTCGCACAGACGTCGAAGATGACGTATCGGTAAGTGGAACAATACGAGAGTTTGAAGAGGGGGTTGATGTTGCTGAGTTGTCTGGAGTTTGGGGTGTATTCTCCACGGGGTCTGGAGTTACAGGAGCCGGGATTCCGGCCGTGCTATAGATTCTCGCCTCTTCGTCTTTAAGAAGAGTAGTGATACGGTCGAGGAGTTGATCACGGTAGTCTACCTCTGGAACCGCCTGGATGGCCTCTATACCATCGTTGACCACGAGAGTGACCTCTTGGTTCGTTGGTTCGTCTATGAGGCCCTGGAGGGTCAAAAATCTCGATTCGGCGAGTCGTCGAGAAAGAAGTTTCATCTGGTACTCAGCCTGAGCTCCAGGAGTTCCCGCAAAAGTTTTTTCGATGCTCTCGAGTCCTC
>JAHFJT010000079.1 GCA_023245695.1 Candidatus Peregrinibacteria bacterium
CTTTTGTCTCGAAATTCATGTCAACTACTCATCAATTAGCTTCAAATTACGACGAACTTCAGCTCGAACTCCGAGGAAGTCACTTGATGTTTCTCTTAGCATTTAGCTTCAGGAAGCTCCTAGGCTAGGCTTTTTCACAGTTGTTTTTTCGATTCCAGGGATGCACGGTGGGAACCAACGATTATTTGGTCTAACGTTCAATACCCCTATGGATGCATTATCATTATTACTGGTCCTCATCGGACTGGCAGTCGGATCTGCCGCAGGTTACGCGGTCCGAAAAGTATTTCTCAGTAAACGAGATCGTGAAGTTGCGCAGCAGACGCAGCGCATGATCGACGAAGCCAATATGAAGGCAAAGGAGATGGTCATGGAGGCGAAAAATGAGTCGCTTCGTATGCAGGAAGAGATCAAGCGTGAGGAGCGGATGAAGCACGAGCAGCTTGAAAAGATGGAGCAGCGTCTCACGAGCAAGGAGCAATCGCTCGACAAGAAGCTCGATGAGTCCGAGAAGATGAAGTCTGATCTTGAGCAGAAGGCTCAGTCGGTGAAGGCACTCCGAGAAGAGATCGAAAAAATGTACAATGCCCAGGCAGCCCAGCTTCAGAAAATTGCCGCACTCAGTCCTGAGCAGGCTCGCGAGATGCTCTTGAAGCAGGTGGAGGAAGAGGCCAAAGGCGATCTCCTCATTCAGATGGAGAAGGCCGAAAAGGAGCTCAAAGATTCTGCCAAAGAGCGAGCTCGATACTTGATCGCTGATGCGATCCAGCGTGTGGCCGCAGATGTCACGGCTGAGTCGACGGTGACCATCGTGAACTTACCTTCAGATGATCTCAAGGGTCGAATCATCGGCCGTGAAGGACGAAATATCAATACCTTTGAGCAGATTACGGGTATCGATGTCATCGTGGATGATACGCCAGGGTCCATTGTGATCAGTGGCTTTGATATGATTCGACGATACATTGCGAAAATGACGCTCGAGCGGTTGATCGTCGATGGACGAATTCACCCGGCTCGCATCGAAGAGACCTATGAGAAGGTGAAGGAAGATGTGAATAACATTATCAAGGAGCTTGGAGAAAAGGCCGTCTTCGAAGTTGGAGTTACGGGTCTGCATCCAAATCTCGTGAAGTTGCTTGGACGTCTCAAGTTCCGAATCAGCTACGGACAGAATGTGTTGAAGCACTCGATGGAGGTTGCGGTGCTCGCAGGAGCGCTCGCGGCTGAGCTTGGTGCCGATGTGAATGTGTGTAAGAAGGCTGGCCTTTTGCATGACATTGGCAAGGCGGTCGATCACGAGATTCAAGGAAACCATGTGAAGATTGGCGCAGAAATTGCGAAGAAGTTTGGTCTGACTCCGGATGTCGTTCACGCGATTGAGGCTCATGATGGCGACATCGAGCCAAAGAGCGTGGAGGCGATGTTGGTCGAGGCGGCGAACTTGATTTCCAATGCTCGTCCAGGTGCTTCTAAAGAAAATCTCGATACCTTCATCCGACGTATGCAGGAGCTTGAGAATTTGTGCTTGTCATTTGGCGGCGTGAAGAAGGCGTATGCCCTTCAGGCAGGTAATGAGGTTCGTATCTTTGTGAATGCTGATGACCTCGACGACCTCGGTAGCAAGCGGTTGTCACATGACGTGGCTCGAAAGATCGAACGAGACTTCCAGCACCCAAATCCGATCAAGGTCAACGTGATCCGTGAGATCCGAAAGGACGCGACGGCGGATTAATATTGTAACGAGAGCTTTTTTCATGCGAACCCTCTTTCTCGACACAGAAACCACCGGCATCGATCGTGGTGCGCGGCTCGTGCAGCTGGCGTACAAGAACGCGCTGACGGGTGAGGAGGTGTGCGAGTACTTCAACCCACCATGCGAGATTTCGTATGGTGCGATGTCGGTGCATCACATTACACATGAGATGGTGGCCGATAAGCCTGCTTTTGCGGGAAGCGAACACTGCTCGAAATTGTTAAGCGTGTTGAGCGAGACGATTTGTGTGGCACATAATGCCCCCTTTGATATTGGAATTTTGCGGAATGAGGGCGTGGAGATTTCTACGTATATCGATACGCTCCAGGTTGCGAAGCATTTGCTCGTGAGCGATAAACACAGTTTGCAGTATTTGCGATACTCGCTTGGACTTGTGACCCGCGAGGTGAAGGCACACGACGCGCTGGGTGATGTGCTCGTGCTTGAGGCACTTTTTATGCATCTTGCTGGTATCGTGCGTGAGAAGTTTAGATGTGCGACTGACGATGAGATTGTCGATAAGATGCTTGAACTTACGTATGAACCGGTGGCTCTGAATATGTTCACCTTTGGCAAGTACAAAGGCAAAACGTTCGATGAGGTTCGCGGTACTGATCGTGGATACATCCAGTGGCTGCATACGAGTGAGTCTGCGAAGCCGGCTGCTGATCGGAATGCTGATCTCATGCACACGCTTGAGAAGTATCTCTAGCGTTCTTTGAAGTAGTGGTAGGATTGAGAGTGCCTTTTTGGTATACTCTTTTTATACCTTTTAGATTTTGTTTATGAAAAATATTACACCATTTTTGTGGTTCGATGATCAAGCAGAGGAAGCCGTAAATTTTTATACATCGATTTTTGAGAACTCAAAGATTGGACATGTTGCTCGATACGATAAAGCATCTGCCGAAGTCTCTGGACGTCCAGAGGGGAGTGCGATGACGGTTGGTTTTGAGCTCGCTGGTCAGTCATTTGCCGCTTTGAATGGCGATCCAATTTATAAGTTTACTCCGGCGATTTCTTGGTTTGTCGGTTGCAAAACGGAAGAAGAGGTTCAAAAATTGTACGATGCATTGGTAGAAGGTGGAACGGTGATGATGCCGCTTCAAGAGTATCCATTCAGCAAAAAATATGCGTGGATTGCTGATAAGTTTGGCGTTTCTTGGCAGTTGAACCTCGATGACCGTGCTCAGAAAATCTCACCGGCTCTTATGTTTACGGGTGCAGATTTTGGAAAGGCGGAGGAGGCGATAAACTTTTATACATCACTTTTTTCGAACTCGAATATTGCGCAAATCTCACGCTATGCGGCTGGAGAAGGGGACAAGGAGGGTGCGGTGAAGTACGCGGAATTCTCAGTGAACGGGTATCAGTTTATCGGAATGGAGAGTAGTTTTGATCACAAGTTTGCTTTCACGGAAGCGACATCATTTATGGTGAGCTGCGAGACTCAGGAGGAGATCGATTTCTTCTGGGACAAACTTTCCGCGGACAAAGCGTCTGAGCAGTGTGGTTGGCTCAAGGACAAGTACGGCGTCTCTTGGCAGATCGTCCCAGCGGTTTTAGACAAACTCCTCGGCGACCCAGATCCCGCAAAAGCCCAGCGCGTCATGAAAGCCATGCTCCAGATGAAGAAGCTGGATATTAAAAGCTTGGAGGAGGCGTAAAAGGCTTACGGGTTTGTTAGAAATTATTCAAGAATTATTCAACGGTTTGTTAGAACGGATCTGTAGTATTTGTTTTGCCAGAAGTGATTTGGGGGTCCCTGGTGGGGTCTAGGGACTTGCTATTCTCTGGATGCGGGTTCGATTCCCGTAACCTCCACATTTCTGGCAATGGTATAAAAAGAAGAACCATCTAAGAGTAGGTGGTTCTTCTTCGCGTGGATCTAGAGACTTGCTATGTGTCTATTGTAGTATGCTTCCTATCCTGGCTCAATATCTAAAAAGGCGAAGAGTCATGTTCTTCGTCTTTTTGTGAATCTACGCGTTGGATGGAAGTTTGACCTGCTTCCCGGGTAGATTCAGAAGGGCTCCACCACCTCTCTTGCGAGAGAAATGTGCAACGGTTGCACATTAAGCATTGATGCTTGCTCTGATTATATCAGATTTAAAAGTAAGTGTGAATTTAGCTCCATAATCTTCGCTGTTATTTGGTAGGCCTCCATGCGGTTCACAGCGTATCGTTCCATTCATGATGCCCATTTTTTCTTGAGCTCTGCCGAGTCCAATGCCACCTTTTTCTCCCTGTTTTTCTGGGTTCCAGTTAAAAATATTGGATGCTCGTTCAACGCTTATTCCTTGTCCATTGTCTGATATTTCAATCACACCGTTTTCACCACTTCTTTTGATGACGATTTCAAGTGTGTCGCCTTTTCCGTGCATTCCGGCATTCGTGGCTATATTCAGGAGGAGCATTGCGACGATTGGTTCATGAATGAGGCCCATGAATTGGTCCTTAATTTTTATTGCAAAGTTTTTTGAGCGCCAATGTTTTCTGAACTGCCCTTCGAGCCACGGGGTAATTTCTGTTACCAGGTCTTTGATGTTTACTGACTTCAGGCGTAATTCGGCTTCTGGAGCCCAGAATTCCATTTCATGGAGAACCCAGAGGACTCTTTGAGTATCTCGCTTAAGTTTCTCTATGATTTTTTCTACCTCCTCTGGTGGTTTTTCGAGTTCATATGGCAGTATTTCCGCATAAGTTGCCACGTCACCGAGTGGAGCTACTTCATCATGAAAGAGGATATGTGTGCAGATATTTTGCTTATCTCGTATTTCTTGGATAATTTCTAAAATTTCTGCCTGCTCTTTACTCCATCGTTCTGCATCCTCTTTTTTTGGAGGGATGTGACTTTCTGATAGCTCTTTTTGTAGCTGCTCATATTTTTTTGTTTGCTCTTTGAGGAGCTGCCAGTCTTCGGATTCGATTTGGGATTTCATGTATCAGGCTTGATAATAAGGCTGGATTTTAGCTTTTTCGTATTTGAGAGTCAATTTTAGCTTTGCTCAGCTTCTTTCTAGCTAGGAGATTTGGTGTTTTTACCCTTGATCAGATCGAATTAGCACTCTAAAATACCAAGTGCTAAAATAGCGCCAGACGGGGCTATTCGGGTACACACTTTTATTATCCCTAACTATTTTATTATATGACACTCAAACCAACAGACGATCATATCGTCGTGAAGGCCGAAGAGGCCGAAGAGAAGACCAAGTCTGGTATTTATATTCCGTCGACGGCATCGAAGGAGCGGCCGCAGATGGGTGAGGTGGTGGCGGTCGGTCCGGGAAAAATGACCGATGATGGCAAGCGACTCTCGATGGATGTGAAGGTTGGAGACAAGATTCTTTTTTCTAAATATGGTCCAAGTGAGGTGAAGATCGAGGGGCAGGATCTTTTGATTTTGAATCAGGGTGATGTGCTCGCGATTGTTGAGTAAGGATTTTTTTGAAATTTATTTTGTACTTTTAACTTCTCAAATTTTATGGCAAAACAGATTTTATTCGCTGATGAGGCACGGGCAAAATTGCTTGAGGGTGTGCGAAAACTTGCGACGACCGTGTGCATTACACTTGGTCCAAAGGGACGAAATGTGGGTCTCGATAAGAAGTATGGATCGGCGGTTATTACCCATGATGGTGTGACGATTGCGAAGGAGATTGAGCTCAGGGAT
>JAHFJT010000080.1 GCA_023245695.1 Candidatus Peregrinibacteria bacterium
TATACTCAATAAGTGGCTTACCTCCAACCATTGTCTCGATTTTGTCGATACCCTGCATGCGGAGACTTTTCCCCGCCGCGACGATAATGGCGATATTTTTTGTTACCCTTGGCATGAGTTGAGTTCAATAATTTCTTCGAGATTTGGCTCTGGATTGAAGTCGTGCAACTTAGCGTGCTGGCGAATATAGGGATAGATCTCATGAAAGGCGATCTCATCATTGAGGAATTTTTCTACGGCCTTGTCGTTCGCATGGTTAAGAATGGCTGGCATATTTCCCTGAATCTGTGCGGCTCCACGGGCCAGAGTTAGACTTTCAAAAAGCTCTTCGTCTGGCTTATGGAAGGTAAGTTTTCCAAGCTGCGCGAGATCGAGCCGAGGCCACTTCGTCTCTTCGCGTTCAGGAAAAAACATCGCATACTGGATCGCAAATCGCATGTCAGGCGGGGACATAAGCGCCGTAACATTTCCATCTTTCCACTGAACCATCGCGTGAATAATCGACTCCGGATGCACTACAATTTCTATCTGATGCGGAGGTACTTTGAAGAACGCACTTGCCACGATGAGCTCGAATCCCTTGTTCATCAAGGTCGCGGAATCGATGGTAATTTTTTCACCCATTTTCCATACAGGATGATTGAGCGCCTGCTCTTTAGTGGCTTTCATGAGCTCTTTTTTCGTCTTTCCGTGAAACGGGCCGCCGGAGCAAGTAAGAATCATTTTCTCTACATCGCGCTCCTGCTTTCCCTCGAGACACTGAATGATACTCGTGAGCTCTGAGTCGATCGGCACGACGAGCGTCTCATACTTCATTGCCATCTGCAGAATCATTTCACCCGCACTCACGAGACTTTCTTTATTCGCAATGAGGACCGTTTTTCGATTTTGGATCGCGGTAATCGTGTGAATAATACCTTCTGTTCCACTGATCGCGTTGATCACCATTTCAACGTTCGGGTCACGAAGAAGCTCGGCGATACCACCTTCACCCGCTACGAGTTCGGGAAATTTTTTACTCAGAGGATAGCGCTCGATTTTGAGCTGTGAAATTTTTGACTCATCAGTCACGCAAATTCGATCGGGCTCAAACTCCTGCACGAGCTTATTAAAAAGCTCAACGTTGTGATGCGCGGTCATACCGACCATATGAAATCGGTCTGGATTTTCGCGGATCACGTCGAGCACCTGCGTACCGATAGATCCCGTACTGCCGAGAAGAACGATATTTTTCATAGTGTTTTTTGGTCAGGGTGATCCACCGCGATCATCGCAAGAAGCTCTTTGAGAAGATATTTTTCCTCGACGGTTTTGACGACCTGTCCGTTTTTATAGAGAATTCCACAGCCGCGTCCAGCCGCAATTCCGTAGTCTGCCTCACGCGATTCGCCAGGTCCATTCACCACACATCCCATGACAGCGATCTTGATTGGCTTTTTAAGGTAAGCAGTTTTTTCCTCTACCTGATGCGCTAATTTAATGAGATTCACCTCGACACGACCACACGTCGGACAGGCAATCACCGTTCGCTCTTTCGAGTAGAGATGAAGCGACTTGAGAATTTCTTTTGCCACTTTTAGCTCTTCCAGCGGATCTTCGGATAGTGACACGCGAATGGTATCGCCGATGCCATTTACCAGGAGGGACCCAATTCCAACCGCGCTTTTCACACTTCCTGTGACAAAGGTTCCCGCCTCGGTTACGCCCAAGTGCAGCGGATAATCACACTTCGTCGCCATTCGTTCGTACGACTCGATCATTTCTGGAACATTGCTGCTTTTGAGCGCGATCACGAGATTGTGAAATTTTTCTTTTTCGAAAAACTCGGTCCATCTTACCGCTGACTCTACGAGCGCCTCGGGCGATGGACGGCCGTATTTAGCCCAGAGATCTTTCTCGAGCGAACCAGCATTCACGCCGATTCGAATGGCTTTCTTGTACTGCTTTGCGGCTTCGATGACTTCCACGACCCACTCTTTTTTTCCAATATTTCCCGGGTTGATGCGGATTTTGTCGGCACCATTTTTCATCGCAGCGATAGCCATACGGTAGTCGAAGTGAATGTCCGCCACCAAGGGAATGTGAATCTGCTCCTTGATCGCGGCCAGCGCTTCAGCATCTTTTGGAAAGGGAACAGTGACTCGCACAATCTCACAACCAGCTTTTTCGAGTGCGAGAATCTGCTTTACCGTAGCCTTTATATTGTGGGTCTTGGTCGTACACATCGACTGGATTGCGATCGGATTTTGACCCCCTATAGCCACGTTTCCTATATTGACTACCCGTGATGATCTTCGAGAGTGCATTGCTAGAAGCCTTAAATTGTCGTGTCGGCATTGTAAAACTTGTGCAACAATCGTGCAATCACATTGACGAATTGTGGCTTTCGCTCTACAATCCTCTCGCTTTATAGTATTCTGTATTTACCTATTTTTTAGCTTCATTTCCTTGAGCAAACAGCCTCGTATCAATGATCAAATCCGTTCACCTAGCGTTCGTCTCATCGACGAGGCAGGGGAGCCACTCGGCGTCGTTCTCATCGAACGCGCTAAAGAAATGGCTCGAGAACAGGAAGTTGACCTGGTTGAAGTGGCGCCTGGGGCGAATCCGCCAGTATGTAAGCTGATGGATTATGGAAAATACATGTACCGACAGCAGAAAATGGAACGCAAGCACAAGGCTCAGCAGAAGCAGACGGAGGTGAAGGGGATTCGTATCTCTCTCCGAACTGGCACACATGACCTCGAAGTTAAAGCTAAACAAGCCCGACGGTTCCTCGCAGAACGAAATATGGTCAAAGTTGTCCTGATGTTCCGAGGCCGTGAAGCTGCCCATCTCAATCTCGGTCGTGACAAGCTCGATCAGCTTTACGCTATGCTTCAAGACGTCGCTAAGATCGAAGAAGCGCCGAAGAGACAGGGAAATCAGTTGTTAATGATGCTTGCGCCAGGTGGCACTCCTGTGGCACAATTGAGGCCCGCTGCTCCCGGTGAAGCTGGAACCCGTCCCGTTGACCCGCCATCCGAGCCAAAAACGGCAGCATAATTACTCTCTATACCCTCTTTTTATGAAGGCAAAAGTTCACAGCGGCGCAAAAAAGCGATTCAAACTTACTGGAACAGGCAAAATCAAGTTTGATAAGGTCGCGCACCGACATCTCATGGTTAACAAGTCAAAGCGACAGAAGCGTGGCTCACGAAAGGGCGTGATTCAGACCTCACTTGGTGAGATCAACCGAATCAAGGGCTTACTCCGACTCAAATAATCTCCTTTATATTTAATTTTTCTCTTTATGCCACGCGTTAAACGAGGAGTTGCCTCCCACAAACGACACAAAAAGATGCTCAAGGCCACCAAAGGCTTCCGAGGTCTCCGAAGCCGAACCTTTAAACAGGCGAAGACTGCCTGGATGAAAGCCGGCGAAAATGAGTACCGAGATCGAAAGGTCAAGAAGCGCGCTATGCGAGCTCTCTGGATCACTCGATTGAACGGCGCTTGCCGAGCTGCTGGAATTACCTACAGCCGATTCATCGAAGGTCTTACCAAGAAAGTTGTTCTCCTCGACCGAAAGGTCATGTCTGAGATCGCACGCACCAACCCAGAGGTCTTTGAGAAGATCGTCGAGGTTGCGAAGTCAGGCGCTACTGCTATGGGAACCAAGAAGGTTACCACCAAGTCAGGTACGACCAAGACTGCTGCAAAGAAAGTTGCTGCTAAGGCGTAAATCGCCCTACCGTTTCCTCTTTCCGCCATTCCATAGAACATCCAAAGATGCTAGAGTGTTACCACCTAGCATCTTTTTGTTATCCGCATGAAATCGGTCCTAAAGCATCTCATTTTTAGTGTGCTGAGCTGGTGCGCCCGTGCACGAGTCGTGAGACTTCGTCGGCATGGTGTTCAGATCATTGGCGTAACGGGATCGATGGGAAAGACGACCTGTAAAGATGCGGTGGCCCATGTTCTGAGTGGACAGTTACGCGTTCTAAAGAGCGATAAAAGTTATAATACTGAGCTGGGGTTGCCACTTACTGTTCTTGAACTGAAGAGTGAATTTTCCTCGGTTGTTGGGTGGGCAAAAAATCTTGTGATAGCGGTGTGGCGCGGTTTTTTTGATCGAACGATGTACGATGTTCTGATCCTGGAAATGGGCGTCGATAAGCCTGGGGATATGGATGTGTTACTGGGGATGCTGGGGACGGATGCAGCAGCTCCGTTACACTGCGCTGTGTTCATGGGGGTACACCCGGTCCATTTGGCTGACGGGCAGTTCGCATCACTTGATGCTATCTTTGAAGAAAAGGCCAAACTCGTAAAGGCCGTTCTGGCCGGCGGCACCGTGTTTCTCAACGCGGACGATGATCGATGCGCACGTCTTGGCGCAGAGATGGGTATTAAAAAAAATGGCCCGAAGGTTGTAATGTTTGGGGCGAGGAGTAGCGCAAAACTTCAGGTTCGTGATGTGAAGAGTGGGTGGGGACGTATCGATTTTACGGTAGCTTATGGAGAAGTAGAAGGACAGGTAACAGTGCCAATTCTTGGCGCACAGCACGTGGCTTCTCTTTTACCTGCGATTGGCTGTGGTCTTATTTTTGGCATGTATATGTCAGATATCGTGAGTCGACTCTCCACATTCAAACTTCCACCTGGCCGTCTTTCACTCATTGAGGGTCTCCGTGATTCATGGATTATCGATAGCTCCTACAACGCCTCGCCGGATGCGGTACGAGCGGCGCTCGACACACTTCAGCAGCTTGGTGGTGACAAGCGAAAGATTTTTATTTTTGGCAATATGAATGAACTGGGAAGTGCGTCTGAAAAAGAGCACCGGGATGTCGCCCCGTATCTACGCGACCGAGCTGATGTCCTAATTACGGTCGGCGATTTGGCACAGAAGTGTGCTGAGGAGGCGATTGCGAGACATACGCTTCCTTCTGGGCGAGTTCATATTTTCCCAAGCGCTGATGAGGCAGCGAACTTTATGGCCACTTTTGTCCAGCCAAATGACCTTATTCTCGTCAAAGGTTCACAGAATAATATTCGCCTTGAACGGCTTGTCAAAGCCATTATGAAAGATCCCGAACGTGCGGGTGAGCTCCTCTGTCGTCAGGACTGGATGTCCTAATGTTCGCCGATATTCGTGCTATACTCCTTACACACACCCGAACCTTATGGATACTGCCACCCCATCACTACGATACCGCTGGAGAGTTATTGGCAACGAGCCACTTCTCCATGCTCTTGAACAGGACATCGCGAATGATAACCTCTCGCATGCCTATATTTTTGCGGGTGCTCCCGAGGTAGGGAAGCGGACGGTTGCGGTAACCCTGGCCCACATTCTCCAGTGCGAAAATGATTTTTGTCACGACTGCCGGACCTGTCTCCAGATCTCCAAAGGTATTCATAGCGAAACGATTGAGTTTCGG
>JAHFJT010000081.1 GCA_023245695.1 Candidatus Peregrinibacteria bacterium
GCGTTGTCTGGATTGAGGCCGGTCTGAACGACGTAGAAGAGCGCGATCAAGACTGGAAACTGAATCAAAAGTGGTAAACAGCTGCCAAAAGGATTGACCTTATGCTCTTTCCAGAGCGCCATGGTTTCGGTGCTAATCATTTGCTGATTCCCTTTGTGCTTTTCTTTGATGGCCTCGAGTTTTGGCTGGAGCTCCTGCATTTTCTTCTGAGACTTGAGGGCCTTCTGTGAAGGCGCGAGGAGGATAAGTCGGATCAAGACGGTTAGGAGAATAATCGCAAAACCGAGATCGTGACTTGGGAGCTTGGCGGTGAGGAAGATGAGGACGTTGTAAATTGGCTGATAGAAGACCGTGGTCCATATCCATCGGAAGATGCTCTGATCGACGACAGTGAACTCTGGTGACTCGACCGTCTTGACCGTTTTTCCATCGACGGGGTCGACTATTTTGAATGATACCTTATATCGGCCATTTTCTCCGAAGACAGCGTGGTTCCAGCTGGCGAAGTCGAGGGCTATCTTATCATGCGCCTTTACGATGAGTGGTTGTACATCGGCACATACCATATCTGTCTTGGCGACGACTGGCTGCCACTGATTATTGACGTACTTCGTGACGTCGAGTGGTTCGCTTGGGCAGTCGTTCGGAACCGTGATGTCTTTATCAGTGTTGTTCTCGATCGTAGCGCCTACAAGGGTATTCCGGCCGTACTCGGTTTTTGTCGTACTAATCTTGAGTGGTTCGGCGCTTGCGTTCTGGGTTGGAGGTGCGATGAATTTACTAAATACAAAATTCACGACCAGAAAGATCGCGAGAAACGTGATAACGTTGCGGAAGATATTTTTTGCCATGAGTGATGATGGAGTTAGTGTTGCGAATTGGAAGCTACTGTCTGCAGAATTTTTTTCAGAGCGTCGCGACGTGTGCCGTGGGCGTAGTGCGCGAGAGTCGGTGATATCATAATGCCATAGTCTGTCTCTTTCTCAAACTCTCCTAAGTGTTCTCGTATAATAGTGTACGCTTGTCGTCGAACGGTATTTCGGGCGATACTACCAAGCTTCGCAGCTTTCGTAAAAAGGATACAGAAGCGTGCGAGGGGAAGCTGGGTGTGCCGTGTTCGGATAGAAGCAAGCGGAGTACGGAAACCCTCGCCTTGCTTAAAAAGTATATCGATATCTTTTTTGCTGAGACGATGGAGTTTTGGAAGCATTCATTAAACAGTAAGGCTCTTTCGACCTTTTCTTCGACGTGCTGCGAGGACCTTTCGTCCACCAACTGTCTGTGAGCGCTTGAGGAAGCCGTGTGTTCGAGCTCTCTTTCGCTTCTTAAGTTTTGACATCATAACCTATGGGGTTTTATTGCTTGGATTTACGCTGGGGCAGCTTATCGTGTATTTTTCGAAGTGTCAACAGCCCGTTTTGACGAAAAGTCCCAATTTTGTTGAAATGAAGCGGACGGCTGTGTATAGTTTCCCAGTATGATGCTAAAAGCCCAATACGAGTTTCTTTTTGTAGGCCGTGACGAGGGAAGTTTCCTCGAGAATTACACGTACGAAGTTCAGCAGAACAAAGGTGGTGCTGGGCAGGTTTTTCTGTGCCTTGAGGTTCAAAACAACCCAAGTGAAGCTGAAGCGATGGGCGAGGCGATCTTCCAGGAGCTTAAAACCGTTTTTTTTGAAGAAAATGGGGCTGAGGGCTACCTCCGCTTTGAAAATGCCCTGAAGGCGATCAATCGACGACTCAATGACTTCCGGAAAGGGAAGCTGAATAAGCATATTGGCACGGTTCATGCGATCGTCGCTGCCGTTGAGCATGGCTCTCTCTATGTCAGCCAGTGTGGCGATAGTGAGGCCTACCTTATACGAAAGCGTTTTGTGAGTATTGTGAGTGAGGGTCTCTCGGATCCACACCATACTGATGGTGACCTTTTTACGAGTATTGCGAATGGAGATCTGGAACCGGGTGATTTTGTTCTTTTTGCAACGACTCGTCTGCTTCGGTATGTGTCCAAAATCGACCTGTCCCGCATGGTGATTTCCAGCAATGTGTCTCGAACGTTGTCCGATGTCCGCGACTCGCTCTCGGGTGAGATTCTTGGACGCATTGGATTGATCGGTATTGGGATGACTCTCGTGACCGAGGATGTGGTGGTGCCGGGTGCGATTGATGAAGAAGAAGGTCCGCTCCTCCAAAGCGTGAGTTCATCGGCTGGATCGAGAGCTGCTTCTGTCGCTTCATCGGTGGGTCCATTCTTCGAACGTGCCAAAAAATATATGGGCGCCGTCGTGGAAAAGGCCCGTCACTCAGAGGTATTTTCCAAGACCGGGCCGCTTGCTCGTTTTGCAAGCCAACTTCATTACCGCGTCACGCGTGAAAAGGGTGTGACGAAAGATAAGATCCTTATCGCGTTTCTCGGGGTGATCGTCGTGCTGTCTGGTGGCGTTTGGTTTGTCCATAGTAGTCAGATCAAAAATGCTGAGCTGCTTGCGCTCGATGGGAAGCTCCAGGAGGCTCGCCAGATGGTCAATGACGCGGAGAGTAAGGGTCAGACCGATAAGGCTGCAGCGGGGGTCATTCTCGCGAGCGCTGAAGAGAAGGCAAAGGCTGTTTTGAATACGTCGAACTACCGCGCGAAGGCGCTCGAAATTCTTACCCAGATTCAGAGTACTCGAGATCTTCTTGATAACATTAAGCATGTTGCTGCGCCAAAGGTCGTGGCTGATCTTTCGAGCAAGGGTGCCTCTGGTGCACTCGGTATGATTGCCGCGAAGGACCGATTCTATGTATACGAAGCGCAAAAGCTCTACGAGGTCATTCTTGATAAAGTTCAGAAGCCCGTGAGCTTCGATGATAATGATCCGGTCATTTCCGGTATTTTATTTGATGAAAAGAGCGAGCCAGTCTTTTTCTCGAAGGCGGGCAAGGTCTCTGAGTTTATCGATGGCGCGGTGCGTCCGATGTCTGCTCAGGAAGGTGCTTTCCGAAAGGGTGTTCAGATTACTGATTGGGGGAGCCGACTCTATATTCTCGACCCATCATCTGATCAGATCTGGAGATACTCCTATATAAAGAGTAAGGGCTCATTTGCGACGGCTGAGGGGTATAAAACTGAAGGCGATGTAAAAAATGGTGTTGCCCTTACGATCGACTCCAATGTCTATATTCTCAATAGTGACGGCTCGATCTCTCGATTCTATGGCGGTATCAAGCAGCCACTCGCGATTGATCGTGCGCCGTTCTCGGTCATGACGAACCCAACTCGAATCTACACTGATGCGGATATGACCCAGATCTTTGTGGTAGATAGCGCTGCCGGAAAGATCTACGTGTACTTCAAAGATCAAAAGACCCAGCATCTCGTCTATCAGCAACAGATTGCGCTCGATGGGGTTACCGATATTCGTGATGTGAGCTTTGACAAGACGACGAATCAGCTCTACGTGCTTGACGCGAAGAGGATCTACCAGGTACAGATGTAAAGAGGTGATAGTAGTGCGAGGTGACGTGAGGCTTTGTGTGTGGTGCTTAGCCCGTTGCTACTTTGGCAATCTTGGATGCCATTGATTTGGTGAAGGTTTTTGTGAAGGAGGTCGCGAGTGAAACGAGCGACTTTTCACTCTTTTCTTGTTTGGCTTTTTTGGATTTTATGAGGCGTGCGTACACCTGTTCGAACTGTGTGGTAATAGCTCCGATTGAGTACTTGTCGGCTCGCTTGAGGCTCGCTTGAGACATTTTTTTGGCGAGCGCTGGTGTGCGAATGATCTTGAGTATATTCGTGGCGAGGTCTTTGGCGTTTGCCGTTTTGCAGAGGAGGCCGTTGTCTTTGATGAGCTCTGGAACTCCACGCTTGGCCACGGCGACGACGGGAAGTCCGTACGACATGCCCTCTATGATCGAGAGGCCTTGGGTCTCTGAGGTTGATGCAGTGACGAAGAGTGCGGCGTCAGTGTAGATATCTGAGCCGAGAAGTTTTTCGAATGGGACGCTTCCGGTGAAGGTGATCGATTTCTCTAGGCCTTCTTGTTGTGCGAGTTGCTTGAGATCGTTTTCGACGGGACCACTTCCGACGATTGTGAGCGTGTACTTTGGTTCTGCGGCATGCACGATTTTGAATGCCTTGATGACCACATCGAGATTTTTTTCTTTACTGAGACGTCCGACGTAGAGAAGTTTTTTGCTGAAATGGTGTTTGTTGAGATCTGATGCAGGAAGTTGTGGAAGACGAATGCCGTTCGAGATGGTCTTGGTCGGTCGTTTGATTTTGTACCGTACGAGTGCTTTTCTCGTGCTCTCGGTCGGTGTTGTGATGAGATCGGCACTATTGTAGTAGAGATTTGCGTAGGTCCATCCAAGTTTGACGAGCACCTTCTCCACGGTGTTTCCCATAATATTGAGACCGATAACCTTGAGATACTCCGGTTCCATGAAGTAGGTATGGAAGGTTCCGACGATCGGTTTTCCTGCCATTTTTGCCGCAAGGATCCCATCGGCGCCCATGAAGAGTGGCGTGTGGAAATGTACTACATCGATCTTGTCTTTTACGAGCTGATAGACGGTGTTTGGATAGAATGGGAGACCGAGCTTGATGTCAGGATAAATGAGACTTGGGAGCGATGCACAGTACGAGACCTCAATACCTTCAAGCTTTTTCTTACTGATGCGATCTTTTTTTTGAACAGAAGGGGTGAATATCTTTACGTAGTGTCCACGTTTCACGAGCTCTTTGCTGAGAAGAAGAACCGAGGACGCTACGCCATTGATGGATGGTGGGAAGACGTCGGTAAACATGGCGATACGCATGCGAGAGGTGAGTTAGCGAATATCTTCAAAGGTATTTTTTGGTTTTTGGTTGAGCCACAGCACCTGGAAGTAGGACTTGGTGTACGTCCATAGTGTCTTGAACGAGCCACTTTCGAAGCGTCGAGGTGATGCGAAGACTTTGATAGAGGTGTCGAGTTGTACTGTACCTTGCTTCATGAGATCGAGTCCGAGAATCACATCTTCGGCCATCGAGAGCGAGGTATCGAACTTTTCTGAGGATTCGTAGCCGAGTTTTCGCACGGAGAAGTTGAATCCGCAAACATTTTTTTTGCCGATGAGATCGTTGAGTTCAAGGAATAGTGTGAAGGAGAGTTCTGAGAGTCCACGCTGGAACTGAGAGTTGTAGTTCAAGACGCCAATGCCGTAGACGGCGACGGTCGAGAGGGCCTTCGGATTGGTTTCGTCAAAGTGTGCTGCGATCTTCGCAAGCCAGTCTGGCGGAAAGGTACAGTCCGAGTCGGTTGAGACAATGATCTCGTTTTTGGCTTCTGCAAAGCCTCGCGCTCGTGCATGAGCGATGCCTTTTTGTGATTCATGCACCACGCGAAGATTGAGTGT
>JAHFJT010000082.1 GCA_023245695.1 Candidatus Peregrinibacteria bacterium
GAAGTGGTGGCTGCGGACTATAAGGGAATGCTTGCGGAGGGCCGGGCGTACGCCAAATGGGCCAAGAACATCTATGTGAAGCTGCCGATGACCGCCGATGGGCTCCGGGCCTGCCAGACGCTGTCTTCTGAGGGCATTCCTATTAATATGACGCTCGTTTTTTCTGCGAATCAGGCGTTATTGGCCGCCAAAGCTGGAGCAGCGTTTGTCAGTCCCTTTATTGGACGACTCGACGATGCGGGCGAGGACGGTATGGGGTTGATTGAGGAGATTGTGCACATTTACGACAATTATGGGTACGAGACGGAGGTTTTGGTCGCGAGCGTTCGTCATCCGAGACATGTGACGGATGCGGCTTTGCTTGGAGCGGATATATGCACCATGCCCTACTCCATCTTTGAAAAGCTCGTGAAGCACCCTTTGACCGACAGCGGCCTCGTGAAGTTCATGGAGGACTGGTCGAAGGCGAATGGTGGATCGAGTGCGAAGAAGGCGCCAATGGCGCGGCCGCTTTCAAAACGCAAAAAATAACATTTTTCCTGCCCTATGGTTCAATTCCGTTACGATTCCGTCTTTTCTCTCGGTGAATTTGGTCTCAAGAAAGCCTCGTTCGAGGCTCAGATCAGCAAACTTCCAAAGTTTCTCGAACTCATCCGAAGCCGCGGCCAAGGCTTTATTGACCTTCCGGACGATGCCGCCATGGTTCGAGGTATCGAAGAGTATGCCGCAAAGGTTCGAGGCAAGTTTGATCACGTGGTGGTGCTCGGGATTGGCGGATCAGCGCTTGGCGTCACCTGTTTGATGGATGCGCTGAAGCATCCCTACTGGAACGAACTTCCAAAGCAGAAGCGAAAGCAGCCACAGCTCTTCGTCCTCGATAATGTTGATCCCGCGCAGATGGCGCAGCTCGATGATATTTTGAATTATAAGAAAACACTGTTTGTCGTGATTACGAAGTCGGGCACGACGCCGGAGACGATGAGTCAGTACTATTTCTACCGTGCAAAGATGGAGAAGGCAGCCGGCTCGATCATCGCCAAGAAACACTTCGTCTTCGTGACGGATGCGACGCGGGGTGTGCTGCGAGGTATTGCCGAGAAAGACGGCATCCCCTGCTTCACGATTCCGGCGAATGTCGGTGGGCGATTTTCTGTGTTGAGTCCAGTGGGCTTGTTACCGGCTGCGCTTCTCGGGATTTCAGTGAAGGCATTGATGGCTGGGGCGCGAGCGCAGCGAGCGCAGTTTCTCGACTCTCGATATGTTCGTAATTTCTCTTTCCAGCTCGCAACGATCCAGTACCTCCTCCAAAAAGAGCGCAACATTTCCATGACGGTCATGATGCCGTACGCCACCTCCCTTGGGAGTCTCGCGGACTGGTACCGACAGCTCCTCGCGGAGAGTATCGGTAAGGCGGTGACTCGTGATGGTAAAAAAGTGCATGTTGGCCTCACGCCGATCAAGGCTCTGGGGGTCACGGATCAGCACTCGCAAGTTCAACTTTACAATGAAGGTCCACGAGATAAGCTTACGATTTTTATTGAAGTCGAGTCTCTCTTTGGAAAAAACCTCACCATTCCTTCCGCAAAGATTGCGAGTCCGGAGATGGCGTATCTCAAAGGCGTCACCTTCCAAGAGCTCATGTCGGTGGAAAAACGTGCTACCGAACGAGCTCTTCACGAGTACGGCCGTCCTACTGCGACAATCTCGATTCCAAAAATTACCGAAGAGTCTCTCGGCGAACTCTTCATGCTCCTCGAAGGTTCGATCGCTTTTCTCGGCGAGTACTACAACATCGATGCCTACGATCAGCCGGGTGTAGAACTTGCGAAAGTGTATACCAAAAAGATGTTGCTTGAGGATCGCTAGGCTCGTATAGTTTGCGCGTATTTTGCCCCGTATTTCCCTATTTTCCAGACACTCCATATGACTATTCCAAACCTCGGTGAGCCGCTCAATGACGAACACATTCAACTTCTCAACGCCGTCGCGACGTCATGCCGGCGCTCCATCATCGAGATGGTAACGAATGCGCAGTCTGGCCACCCAGGTGGATCGCTTTCGGTCATTGATTACTTGGCGCTCCTCTACACCTTTGTGATTAGTCAGCACAACGATCCTGTCGTCGTTTCCAACGGTCACGTCTCCCCTGCGGTTTATTCCATCTTGGGCGAGCTCGGCGTTGTAGACAAAGAACGCGCGGTGAAACTTTTCCGAAAACCTGACGATCTTTTCGAAGGTCATGTGAATCGACGCGTTCGAGGTATTCATTTTTCCACCGGGCCCCTTGGTATTGGAGCATCGGTTGCCTCTGCATTTGCGCTTGGAGATCAGCTTTCCAAGAAAACTTCTGAGACGGTCTACCTCCTCATGGGTGATGGTGAACAGCAGGAAGGTCAGGCCTACGAGATGATGAATTTTGCGCATAAATACCGCTTATCGAACCTGGTGCTGTTTGTCGATTACAATGAAATTCAGCTCACCTCTTCCCTCGCAGAGATCATGCCGATCAACATTGCTGGCCACTACCGCGCTGCGGGATGGGAAGTGATCGAGGTCGATGGTCATGATTATCAGGCGATGTGGAATGCATTGGGTCGTGCGAAGGCGATGCAGATGAATGCTGGTTCTGACGCTGAGAGTGGTCGACCGGTATGTCTTCTCGCGAAAACGGTGATGGGTAAAGGCGTCTCTTATATGGAGAGTGAGGCCGAGGCTGGAAAAGCGAGCTGGCACGGCAATGCACCGAGCAAAGAGCTCGCGGAAAAAGCGCTGAGTGAACTGGTGGTGAGTGATGAGCAGAAGAAAATGATCGAAGATTTTTTGAGTGGATTTGATGGAAGTTTGCACGAGAAAATTTTTTCCTACGATATGGTCAAGAGCGGCACACCAATGCCTGAATTCAATGCTGGTACGCCGCGTGAATACAGCGTGAGTGAAAAAACGGACTGCCGTGGTGCCTATGGAAATGCACTCACGGATCTCGCAGGACTCAATAGTAATGTCTTGGCGATGACCGCTGATCTCGCTGGTTCCGTGAAAACTGATGGCGTGAAAAAGGCCTTCCCAGAGCGACATATCGAGTGCGGTATCAGCGAACAGCACATGGTGAGTACGGCTGGTGGCTTAAGTTTGCGTGACTTTATTCCATTCTGTTCGACCTTCGGTGCCTTCATGTCGAGTCGTGCAAAAGATCAGGCACGTGTGAACGACATCAACGAAACCAATGTGAAAATGGTGGCTACCCACTGCGGTCTTTCTGTGGGTGAAGATGGTCCAACGCATCAGGCGATTGACGATATTAGCTCATTCCTCGGCATGTACCATACGAGCGTTTTGGAGCCGGCCGATCCGAACCAGTGCGACCGTATGATTCGTGCAATTGCGGGTGTCTACGGAAACTTCTACGTGCGAATGGGACGTGCAAAGGTACCAACCATCACTCGAGAAGATGACGCGACGAAGCCATTTTTTGGAGATGATTATGACTTCCAGATTGGAAAGGCTGACATTGTTCGTACCGGTAAAGATGTCACGATTGTCGCGAGCGGACCGATGGTTCCGCGAGCGATCGAAGTTCGAGACCTTCTTAAAGATCAGATCGATGTTGAAGTCCTCGTCGTCAGCTCCATGAAACCATTCGACCACGAAACTCTCGAAAAGTCCGCCAAGAAAACTGGAAAAATTGTCACGCTCGAAGACCACAACGTCGCCTGTGGCCTCGGCATGCTCGTCTCCCAGTCGCTTGAAGACGCCGGATTATCGATCTCTATCGCCCACATGGGTGTCCGCGGTTACCAATTGAGCGGCACCGCCGATGAGCTCTATGAAATTGCTGGACTTGGAGCAAAGGCGATTAAGAGCGCGGTAGAGAAATTGGTGAGCGGGGCTTAAGAATTACCCCTTTCAACGGAGCAGTCTTAAACACTTTTTGCTGTAATTTTTCGGTGTTTGCATATTTTAGCATTCCCAAGTAGCTCTGCACTGATGCATTCCATTCCCCCATACTGCATTTTTCACTTAGTCGACTGAACATTCGCTTCTTTGTTTTCGTGCGGAGCGTCCGATGATAGGGAAAAAGTACGTATCCCAAGAAATCCACCCCCTGTCGGAATTTCACAATCTTTGTTTTTCGTGGATGAAGTCCTATCCTCAGCTTGGATACGAGAAATTTTTCAATCGCCTTAATGTATTCCTGAAGCACCTCTTTGCGCTCACCGAGAATCACAAAATCATCTGCATATCGCGCATAATACCTGATTTTAAGCTGGTGCTTGATAAACTGATCGAGCTCATTGAGGTATATATTTGCAAATATCTGTGACGTGAGGTTGCCAAGTGGAATACCGGTGTGTGTGTGTGTGGAAACTCTTCACAATCAGTCGGATCAGATTGAAGATTTCCTCATCACCTATGTTTTTTTGTATGATTTCGAGCAATATGTCATGATCAATTGATGCAAAGAAGCTCTTAATATCACACTTCAGGGCATAACTTTCTTGTGTGAAATTTTTACTTACTTTTCGCATCATTTTGTGCAAATTTTTGACACCGAGATGAGTTCCCTTTTTCAGTCGAGATGAATACGAGTGAAATATAAATGCTTTATTGAATACACCGTAGAGATATTCGAAAAGTGCATGATGAACGATTCGGTCTCGCACAAGCGCTTTATGGATAATACGAAATCTCGGATCCCAAATATGAAAGCGGAAATATGGACCATGCTCGTAGGCTTCTCCTTGCAACTGCGAAGAAAGTTCAAAAATATTTTCTTCCAGATTTTCCTGAAACTGTATCACATCTTTCTTCTTTCGCTTGCCTCGTATAAACTCATCGAAGGCTCGAAAGAGGTTTTCCGGGCTGCATAATTCTTTATAATTCATCATGGCGAATGCGTTAGACCTCCCGATTCTTCAGAAAATATATGATTTTTACAAGCTTTTTCGCGAATTCTCTGAGAAATTTCCAAAAAAAGACAGGTTTACGATCGGTCAGCGATGCGAAGAGCATACGCTTATTTTGATTGAGGAGCTTATTCGAGTCAGTAAGTCTTCCAGGGCGCAGAAATCCCAACTTCTCTTCGATATAAGTGTCAAACTCGATACCCTTAAAGTGTTAATCCGCCTCCTGAAAGACACGAAAATTCTTGACCTTAGGCGATATGCTCGGCTTGAAGAACACCTCTTCGAGATTGGAAAAATGCTTGGAGGGTGGATAAAGTCGATGCACTAAAAAAGAGACGCAACCGAGAACGGAACGCTGACCGACATTGTCATTCGCATTGTTCGGATTCCAGTTGTTGACGTTGACCTTGCGATTGTCGGGATTCCAGTTGAGGTTCAAGACGTTACCGTAAA
>JAHFJT010000083.1 GCA_023245695.1 Candidatus Peregrinibacteria bacterium
TAAACTCTTCCGCATACGCCTTTAGGTGAGAATTTGTGCGCCCGAGAATCGCATAGTCAGAAAACTTCCGGCCACCCTTGGAGACGCCCTCGATAATATCCTGTGCTGTCGTCCCAACTTCTTCCAGGTAAGAATCAAACACACGCAACTCGATAGCCGTCTTCGGCAGCTCTTTTGTAAAAGTCCATCCAGCCAAAAGTCGCTTACTCAAGCCACTCGTCACCTCAAGCCGATGCGGATTGTTGTTTTGAATTAGGGTATACGCCGCATCGAGAATCTCCTGGCGGGATCGATAGTTCTCATTCAAAACCACACTCTTCGCCGCCGGGTATGTCTTCTGGAACTGCGTAATATTCGACAAGCTTGCCCCACGCCATCGGTAAATGCTCTGATCGTCATCACCGACCACGACGATGTTTCCATGCGCCTTGGCGAGTGCCAGCGCCAGTCTCGTCTGCACGTAGTTGGTGTCCTGAAACTCATCCACCATCACAAATTTGAATCGTTCACTATACTCCCGCGCCACACTCGGCCGCGTTTCCAGTAACTTCAGCGCGTAGTACACCAAATCCCCAAAATCCATGAAGCCCTCGTAGGCCATCGCCTCCTGGTAGTGCTTGTAGAGGAGCGCCATCTCGTGCTGTTTCACGGCCTCTTCGTAGTCGGCACGCTCGTCATCCGTCGCACTGCTCACATCTCGCTCCGCGCCTCCCGCCGCGATCAACTTCATCTCCGCATATTCAAGAAACTCCTCCGGAGAAATGAACTCATCCTTGAGCCGATCAAAGTGCTGCATAAAAAAACTCAGGTACTTCGCCGGATTCCCAAGCGGCCGATAGTACTTCAGCGGAAACCCGAACAAGTTTCGCCTCAAGAAATTCCACTGCTCCATCTTGGTCAGAATTTTGAACTCTGGATCGAGGCCAATCTCGTGCCCACGTTCGCGCAATACGCGCTCGCTAAAGCCATGAAACGTCTTCACGGCGATCTCCTCGTATCCCAGCGGCATCATCAAATCCAGTCGCTCACTCATCTCGTTCGTTGCCTTTTCCGTGAAGGTCAGCGCCAAAATTTCGCTCGGCTTCGCCATGCCGCTATCTACCAGTTGCACCATTCTCGTCGTAATCACGCGCGTCTTTCCCGTGCCCGCACCCGCCAAAATCATCATCGGTCCTTCTCCGTGCATCACTGCCTCCCGCTGCGCCTCATTGAGTCCTTCTAAAATCATAGTGGTGCCACTATAGCACAAATTCGCTCCATTTTTGAGCTCAAAAACAACATCACTATCGAAGATTCTTCTCAGATATGAAAGCTCTCATGAGACCACGAGGGTCAGGGCTAGCATGAGGCCTGATACTATCAGGACGTCCATGAACCGAAGTGCAGGGGAGTACCCTGTGTGAAAAGGTTCCCTTCGGACCTTCAGCCATTCCCATGGTTTTATTTGGAAGGGCTAGTACGGTGTATCCTTGCTGCTGCGCCCACTGATGCTGATATACCTTTGCTCGCTGTAATAAATCAGCAATCACGACCGATTCAAAAGTATGGTCAATGCCAGAGGATAAGGTCGCACCGTAGCTCTCAGGCCAGAAAGAAGTTCTATAGTGGTCGTTTTTATTCTCGAGAATTTCCCTAATGGCGAGATTGGAGCTAGAAGCCTGATCATAAAGTGACGGATCATGAGTAATGACACGACGTACGGAATCTTTTACATCTTCCGCTCTTGCCACGAGCGTAGGTGGGCGCTGGACGCGCCACGGCATATCTATGGGTTGAGTGCGAGAATTACTTTCTGGTGTTAGGAGCGAAGGTTGGCATGTTGCATCCACATGCAAAGAGCTACCACCACCCCAAGGTCTATCAAAAACCTTCTGCCAGGAAAGAGTATTTGATGCTCGATGGGGTATAACCGGTTTATTGACCTCAAATACAACCGCCAGATGAGAATAGACGAGGTCACGAAACTCCTCGGTATGACGGCTGATATATCTCTGTATGTCAAAAGTTGAACTACGCGAGGTAAGTGCGACAACGCTTTCAAGCGGAGTTGCCCCTTTGTGAATAACACGTGCGTCAAATGGGTACCGTGCCAGATCGACTCCCATACACAATTTAAAACAAATAAGATGATACTTTATACTTTTATATAAAAATGTCAATAATCTACAAAAAAGGACTCCCGTTTCCGAGAGTCCCTTTCAAATTCAAACTAGATTTCAAGCGCAATGATTTACGCCGCTGCCTCCTCCGTCTCTTTCTTTGCAGCCTTCTTTCGTGGCTTCTTGACCTCGCCTTCGGCACCTTCTTCCATGCCTTCTGGTGGATTGTCGACGGCCTTGATGCTCAAACCGATACGTCGCTCGTCTGGCTCGATAGCGATGACACGAGCCTTGACTCGATCACCAACCTTCAATCGCTCTCCAGGCTCGGTGATAGTATCAGTCGTAATTTCTGTGACGTGAATGAGGCCATTGATCTCACCTTCGAGTGCGAGGAACGCGCCAAATGGAGTGATTCGGTTGATCTCACCTTCGACCACCGTTCCGACCTTGTACTTGCTGGCAACCTCCAACCAAGGGTCAGTGGTAAGACGCTTCATAGACAATGAAATTTTGTCTCCTTCAACGCCAATAACCATAACCTCAACTGGATCGCCAAGACGGCCGTAGTCTGCTGGATTTGAAACGTGACCCCACGCAATCTCTGAGATGTGAACGAGACCCTCGAGACCATCAAAGGCAACGAAGATACCGAACTTCACGAGACCGCTGATCTTGCCCTTTACGACAGAACCTGGCTTAAGATCGACGAGACTCTTACGTCGCTCTTCGTCGAATGCTGCCTTCTCAGAGAGAATGAGCTTACCGTTTTCTTTGTCGATAGAGATAATCTTAACTGCGAACTCGATACCAACGAGCGACTGGAGTCTCTGGAGAATGAGTCCTGGATCAGCACCATCAACACGTGGATAGTGTAATGGAGCGAGCTGTGATACTGGGATGAATCCCTTGATACCATCGAGCTCGAGAAGGAGACCACCTTTGTTCGCTTCGCTAGCGACAACTTTGATAACCTTACCTGTTTCGTATGCATCGATAAATGCGGTCCATCGTCGTTCCTGGCTCGCCTTTCGGAGAGAAAGAAGGACAAGTCCATCTGCATTTTCATCTTCGATAACATAGGCAGAAATCGCATCGCCCTCCTTCAAACCCTTGAGGGTATTGAGACTATCGTGAAGTTCACGACCGGATACGAGACCAGTTGCGACACCGTCGAAATCGACGAGAATTGTTCCCTTCGTGATAAGTGCAACAACACCTTCTACAAGCATACCCGGCTTAAATGTCGGGACCTGAAGAGGCTTGTTAGAAAGGAGCGCGTCCATGACGGCTGACTCCCGTTTGACAGCTTTCTGAGCCATATATAAAAATTCGATACCACATGTTAGAAAAATAATAAATTTCGGCTTTGGGGCTGTAGTATCTGGGGGACCTCCAAAGGGAAAGCAGGGTGATTTTACTCACCTGTAAGCAATATGTCAACAAGACTTGAAGCTCGAAGAGACAGAAAAAGGTGCCCGTAGAGGAGCACCTTTTGAGAATATAAATGAGACTGAATGCAGCAATAGGCTAATTCTTCGTGATCTCGCTCGACTTCTTGGCTCGTGGAGCCTTGACAGCCTTGGTTTTGCGAATCTCGGCGCTCGCTACTTTGGTAAGAATAACCTTAGTATCCGACTCAGGATCCTTGCTGATCGCAATCGTATCGCCCTCAGCGAACTGTCCATCGAGGAAGCCGTGTGTAAGCGGATCTTCGACGAGCTCCTGGATCGCACGTCGGACCGGTCGAGCACCATACTGGGGATCGTAGCCCTTCTTGCAGATGACATCGAGGCCAGACTGATCAGGCTGAAGGGTAATACTCTTGGCAACCAATCGATCCTGAAGTTTTCGGAGGTTGAGTTCAACGATCTTCTTCACATCTTCGTGTGAGAGAGGCTTGAACATAACAATCTTGTCGATACGATTGAGGAATTCAGGTCGGAATTTCTGTTTGAGATCCTTCTGAACATCTTCCTCCATCGCCTCGTAGTTATGCATAGCCTGTTCGAGCTGATCACCTCGGAGGTTGAATCCAATCGGAGCAGCCTTTTCTGTGAGCTTATCAGCACCAATATTCGAGGTCATCACAATGATGGTATTTTTGAAGTCGACCTTTCGACCCTTGCCATCCGTCAAAACACCATCTTCAAGAATCTGGAGCATGAGATTAAAAACTTCTGAGTGCGCCTTCTCGATCTCATCGAAGAGGATGACGGCATACGGCTTTCGTCGAACCTGCTCAGTGAGCTGGCCACCATCTTCATAGCCCACATAACCCGCAGTCGTGCCGACGAGGCGCGATGTATTGTGTCGCTCCATGAACTCGGACATATCGATCTTTATGAGCGCATCTTTATCGTTAAAAACTTGTTTCGCGAGCGTCTTCACAAGCTCCGTCTTACCCACACCTGTAGGCCCAAGGAAGATAAAAGAGGCGATCGGCCGGTTCGGATCAGAGATGCCCGTTCGTGATCGTCGGATCGCACGTGCAACAGCCGTAACGGCTTCCTGCTGACCAATAATGGAACCATGAAGCGTCTCCTCCAGTTTCATGAGGCTACTGGCATCTTCCTTGAGAAGGCGCATGACTGGCACACCGGTCATCGTTGCAACGACTCGCGCGACATCTTCTTCCGTCACCGTCTCACGTTTGTCGCGTGGAATTTTGAGCGTCTTGGTCTCATCGATCACCTGCATAATTTCGAGCTCTTTATTTCGAAGTTCAGCAGCATACTCATAATTCTGGTGAGAAACGGCCTCCTCCTTTTTCTTGATGGTCTCATTGAGTTCCTGCTGGAGCTTTCGGATCTTGTCCATGTTGCCCTTGGAAGAAATTCGTTTGAGTGCAGATGCCTCATCGATGAGATCGATCGCCTTATCTGGCAAGAATCGGTCGTTCACATATCGCTTGGAAAGGCGAACAGCGGCTTCAACGGCCCTGTCGTCGATGAGTAAACTGTGATGCTCCTCAAAACTCTCCTTGAGTCCTCGAAGCATCTCGATACTGTCTTCAATCGTAGGCTCGGCAACCATAACCGTCTGAAATCTTCGCTCAAGAGCAGAATCACTTTCAATATGTTTTCGGTACTCGGTCGTCGTCGTCGCGCCGATTACCTGAACCTGTCCTCGTGAAAGTGCAGGCTTCAAGATATTGGCCGCATCAAGGCTTCCCTCGGCAGACCCTGCGCCGATAACCGTATGCAGTTCATCAATAAATAAAATAACA
>JAHFJT010000084.1 GCA_023245695.1 Candidatus Peregrinibacteria bacterium
GGCGACAGCAGTAAGGACTGAAGGCTCGACGGCGCGAGTATTGAGTGGGGCAAGGGTAATGAGAACCGAGAGAAGGGCCGTAGTGGTGACGGCGATGGAAGCATGGAGAATAGACTTATCCATAGAGTTTTTTTATGTGTATTTTGTAGATATATTATACAATATATATGGAGTAAAGTAAATGGTAGAGAAAATTAAGGGTAGAAATCCCAAAGCTAGCCAAAGCTAATCCGCCACGAATGCTTGACAAAGATTATAAATAAGCTATTATAGCAACTCACCTCGTGAGATCCCATAACTTTCACTCGTATGAATACATTCAATCGATTTGTTGCTGCCGCTGCCATGACCGCAACCGTCGCCTCTGCAGAAGGTTGTACCAGTATGAAAAAGGGATGGAGAAACATGGGAAAAGAGACCTGTATAGATGTCGTGGGTGATATTGTGAGTATCACAAAGAAAGTTGGTGACAAGCTCGATAACGTCGACCGAGACAACTGTCTTGATGCGATGGAGGGCCTCACGGAGATTCGTGAGATCAAAGACGGTGCTGTCGACCGTTGCGAAGACGCTATTAATGATGAACATGTCGTTGGCGCAGTTGGAAAGGTCACCGCTGATTTTGAGAGAAAGTGTGCGAAAGTCATCGGCAAAGAGCCAGTTCAGTCCAAGCCAATCAAGTAGTCGAATTTCGGAAATAGATTCCATAGACCCCTAAAGGCTCTCATCTCTCGTAGATGGGAGCTTTTTTCTTAGCTCCGAACTCACCAGATTCAAACCATCTGTCAACGGCAGAATATCCTGATCGTCATGCGCTTCGAAGCCAGCACTTCCGTAGAAAAATCATATGTCAACGCACACAGCCGCTGAGACATTGTTGATACGAGAGTCCTGCGATATGATCAGATTTCTCGAATACAGCCGTACCCCTTTACCCTTAAATCGCGTACACATTCGAGGTACGATTTCTCCCCCTATGAAATCCACCCCTATCCGTTGGATAGCTATGGCTCTTGCCACCGCTCTGTTTGGTCAGGCTATGGTTCTCCAGCTCATTCCAATTGCCGCCTCGGCAATGGATCAAAATTCGGCGACAATACAGAGCATCGATACAGCAACTTTTCAGAGTGAGCTAGCTCGTGCCCAGAGTGTCTATCAAAATGCAGATGCGCTCGCAGGCACCGGAAAGTACGTAGGAAAAACCGCCGATCAAGTTCGTGCCGGTGCACATGCCTATGCAGAAGCACTTCGACAAAGCATGAGTCAGGTCGCACCACCGCCAAAACCAAAGCCGGTGCAAAAGGCGGTCTACATCCCAGCTCCTACGCCAGTAAATCCGACCCCAACGCCCATCACCACACAGCCGGTTGTTTCAGCCGCAACCGATATTCTGCAGCTGATGGATACTCCACCCGACCTCGGTCTCACGACAGGTGTCACGAAGATTATCGGTGACGCGACGTGTGTCTCGAAGACGAATGCCGCCCTGAATCTCATTAAGACCAAGGCCCCACTCGACTACGCTCGAATTATGAAGTATATGGGTTCGATCGAGTGTGTGACACAAGGCTCTGGTATGTGGGCCTGGGAAAGTCCACCGCGCTACACGGTAGGAAAGGTAACGCTCGACGCTGATACGATGTGGTACGCCGGTACGATCGCGCACGACTCTTGCCACTCGGTCCAGTACAACGCCTACAAGGCGTCCCATCCTGGCGAAGGAGTTCCAGCTACGATCTACAGCGGTGAAGCCGCAGAAGCACAGTGTCTCGACGTTCAATACCGTGCCCTCCAGCGTATGGGCGCATCCTCATCCACTCTCAGCTACATGAAGACGCTCCTCAGTACCAAGTACTGGACAGGCGACTATAGTAATCGATGGTGGTAGGAAGAACGCGCTCCGGGCAAAGTAAAAATCACATTGACGAAGAGGCTACATGCACAGGATGTAGCCTCTTTTTTGTGGTAGAGATCGAGATCGGTGGTATAGTATTTTCTCGCATCTGTGAGACATTACTGCATTATCCAAGATTCAATATGAAAAAAATCTTTATCACCCTCGCTTCGCTCGGGCTCCTCATGCTCACCTCGTGTGGCGCCAAGACCACGCCAACCACGGTGATACCGATCGATAACGGTACGCCAATCCAGAACACCACGAATAACACCTATAATACCAACCCTGGCACGACAGCATCACCAACATCTACGACGAATACCAGCAATACAAACGGTGCCACCTACGCCACGCAGACAACCACGAACACCGGAAAAAAAGTCGTCCGTCGCTCGTACACATCTCAGCGCTCAGGCGTCACGCAGACAAGCACCTACTACACCTACGAGCCATACGCGGGATACTCCAGTGACTTTCGGGGAGTGTATCCGCAGATCATCTACAATAATCTCGCGACCGGTTCATACGGCAACATCCCAGCTTACAATCCATCAGGCAATTATCGTCCGCCGGTATACAGCCCGCAGCCGTATCCACAATCAAGCTATCCATCGACGAGCGGATACTCGATCTATGACTTTATGGGCGCCTACAACGCGCAGCATTAAAAAGTACCAATCATAAGTGGTACGCACTATAGAAATAATAATTTTTCATAATTATCTCCAAAGGGCGAGAATCGCACCAGCAGCGAGAAGGCTTACCAGGTAGTGACCCATGTTAATCGCAAAAAGTGCAAATGGGCGCTTTTCATAGAGTACACCGTTCACATGAGTGGTGACGATAAGTCCAAGCCACATCCAGAAACCGAGCTGAAGACCGCTAGCCACAGCCACCTCAAAGCCAAATTGGCATAGAAACACGATTGACTTAATGACAAAATAAGTTGTAAAATAGCACTCAAGATGAGACTCATTCACCCACATCGACATGACAGACGGAACACGCCCAAATACAGTTCAGCTCGACCACGCGGAGATCAATACGCCGGTAGTACCAAACTCACGACTTTACGCTGCGCGGGACGCGCATGGCGAACTCACATATAAGTATATTTCAGTAGGGCAAATTTCCGAGGATGGAAAGAATCGAATCTCTCACCCATCTGTAATCAAGCAAGGAAAGAAAATATTCTGCTACAAGAGTGTCACGGGCGAGTGGATCCCGGAACTTAGATTGAGTAAAGCGAAATCAGACGAACAAGAAAAATACGATATGTACTTTCGTATCGAACAAGATCTCGAAAATGCAGCCAATCAGGTAGCGGGCGTATTGGCTCGAGGGGACGACGGACTCGATCTTATTCAGAGGTTTCGTCCGCAAGTTCGAGGACGATCAGGATTCTCAACACTTGTTACGAGACATCAAAACCCATCCGATACCTTCGGAAGGGCAGATTTAGGGATTGATGAAGTGTCTTCAGGACCGAATCCAGTGACATATACACGCGTAGCAATCTTGAATGCGCTCAATGATGGAAAGATAGCTCATGAAATTATCCTTGAGACGCTTATGCCTGGAACGCGCGAAGACGATCCAGATTTCAAGATCGATCCATCGGCACTAAATCGTCAGGAGATTGATTTTGAAGGTATTGCATCCGACAATCAGACGATTGCATTTTATGATCCGGCACAGAAGAAATGGACAGCACAGACGGTGCCATTCGGAATGCTCGGTACACATCCGTACGACGCACGAAATCATTATATTAATGGATTTTTCACCGGTATCATTGCCTATGAGATTGACGGGGGCGTGTATATATTTCGACTCGATGAGCACATCAAGCGTGCACTGAGAGATGCGAAGAAGACGCAATTTCCAAATGTAGATGAAGCAATGTTGTACGAAATGACAAAAGCTCAACTTTCCGCCGACAAGCGCTGGATTCCAAACGCCCACAAAAATATCGACAACCCAGAGACAGGCGAAAAGGGAATTGGAAATCGTCACTACTTCCGAATTTTTGCATCACCGACACACCTCGGACCAAAAATTTCCAAACCAGGAAAGGCTCGGAATAAGATGATTTCAGCGATTGGAACCGCTGCTGGCCCATACAAAGACAAGGACATGCTTAATGTCATACTTCGAGGTTCACGCCCAGTGAATCCTGCTTTTGCGGCCAATAAATACTCAGGAAATTATCAGGCAGCGATGGATAACCTGCACCCATACCTCATAAATGGATACGATGAAGGTATGTTTACTGCTGGCACGGATCAGACAATAGAAGGGCGCCGACTTCAGGAGGGGTCGGGCTGTAATTACATTATCGTCAAATACGGAAAGGAAGGGCAGTCGCCAACAATGTTGATTCCAAATCCTCAGAATCACAGCGACATTTTGCCAGGTATTACGTGTAAATCCGTAGCTGAATTAGCAGAGTCTTATGGATTCAATGTCGAATGGAAAGATGTATCCGTCAGCGATCTTGATGGCGCTGACGAAGTTCTTGCGACAGGAACCGCCATGAGCGTTCGTGGAGTGGGAAAAATTGACTGGAATACAGGGGAAAAAGATCAGGAAGGAAAGGCCATTATGAAAGCACTCTTCGATAGAAATAGTCAACAGTCTATGGGTGAAGTTGGTCAGCGACTCTCGGAGGACATGAAGCGCATTATGCGACGCGAGCATCCCGATGCGAGATTCAACGACTGGATGCAAAAGATTGCCTAATAGATATTCTTTTTCTGTCTTGCCACTAAAGCTGAAGGGAACTAAAATACCCGCGATATACTTTCGAACCCACACTCCGCATGCCTTTCCTCGCTCAGTTCCTCAATAGCGAAGTGGTCGATAGCGCACATAAAACGATCGGAACGTTGATCGATCTTTTGGCGTCGAATACGGAAACGGGGTACGCGCCGATTACGGCGCTCGTCATCAAAGAAAAAGACAGCAAGCTCCAGCGGATAGTCCCTTTTTCCTACGTGATCAATCTCAGCAAAGACGAGATTCCGCTCAAGACGCTCATAAAAAATATCGAGCCACGCGATGTGCAGCCCAACGATATTTTTCTCTATCGTGATATTCTGGATAAGCAGATCGTCGATATGCAGGATAGGCGAGTGGTTCGCGTGAACGACCTCCAGTTCGGCGTGATCAATAATAAGCCGCACATTCTCGGCATCGACGTCAGCACTCGTGGAATTTTCCGGCGTATCGGCCTCGACAAAGTTCCGCCATTTACCTTTTTCAAACCAAAGTTTATCGACTGGCAGAAGGTGCAGGTCGTCGGAGGCTCCCTCAAGCTCACCACACTCTCAAAA
>JAHFJT010000085.1 GCA_023245695.1 Candidatus Peregrinibacteria bacterium
CTTGGAAGGCCATGAAATCCGTAGCCATCTGGACGAATTGCTTGCCACTTTGGCATGATATAGAACGGAGAGGCGCCACCGATACGAACCTGTTGCTTAAAGAGAATATGCCATGTGCCGACAGGCGTTGGGTGCTTTGGGCTACCAGTGCTGACATTGAACTCACGAACAACGTAATCTCCCAGCGTAAGAACCGCTTTTTGAGTCGTTAAATTTACATCAACCTTTTTCTCAGCGTTGATATCGATTGGAGCACCAGTACCAGATCCATTGATGTAGAAGAATTTCTTGGCGAGCGTGTCAGGATCATACGGCTGCCCAACGGTAATGTTGAGCGCAGAATCGCTATCTTTGACCCACGCCATGCCTGGAATCACGAGACCAAACATTTCTCGGTACGCATCTTCCTGGGAAGGTGCCTGAACCTTGAATGTAAACATCGCGCTCGCACCTGGATCGACACGTGGCGTAGACATATAGATGCGATTGTTGTCAGCCCATCCACTTTGGGATTCACGACTCATGAACGCACTCGCTCTATCGAGCTCGTGCGTCGTTCCGAGCTGAACAAACGGACCTTTGCACCCGCTCGCATCAGAAAACCAAGGAATATTGCCATTATTTTGGTACGCAATCGTCACCTGTGCTGTGCCATCACGATTGAGAGAAATGGCTTGCGTCTGAATCAAAGCCGTTCCCTTGTACACCGGCTTGGTAACTTTTGGAACATCGCAAGAAACGGTACCAGTTGCAACAGATGGTGCTTGCTGAAGAGCAGGCTCCGTCTTTGGAATCGGGGTGGCATCCACAGGCTTCACCGTATCAGGAACACTCGTATCGTCTCCCACTTTATCATCGACGACATTTCCGTCATACACCTCATACGCGAGGGACTTTCCCAGACTTCCAATAGATGCATGTCGAGAAAGGTCTTGAATAAAAGGCGATCGCTGCAGAACCGATGCCTGAGAAGATTGCAGATTGAGAGAATCACTCAAGCTCCCAACGCCTACACCGACAGTGAAGGCTAATGCGAGGAGGATCGAAGTGTGACGATAAAAGGGTTTCTTTGAAGAGTTCATGGTCAGATGATTTTATGTTTGTTTATATTATTATACTACATTAAGGGATGAGAGTCAACGATTTCCTAGCTAAAACTAGCTTTGGAGACTGCGGGAAACTTGACAAACTCAATAGTACTGGTAAATTACCATCTTACATTTTGTAAATCGGAGATGAATACACTCACAAAGTCCACACTCGCCCTCGCGATGGCCTCCGGTGCGATGGCCTTCGGTACGACTCATGGAAAGAATGGTGGCATTCAAAATCCGGCGGTTGAAGCGTCATCGATTTCTCCCTCCGCTCCTAATATTATTCAGCAAACCCTTGATGAAGTTCGTGGTTTTCAGGATACGATGCCCGTGGTAACGGACGTATCCGAAGAGATGGCATCAAAAGTTCAAAAACTCCTCAAGCACACGATGAATCAGTGTTTGAGTAGAAATGAAAAAGTAGATCAGAAGGCATACCGCGCAGAAAAGGCGACCTGGCCAAAAGATATTCAGCAGCGTGTCTACGCCTGCTGCAGAATTGACACTCTCGAGGAAGGTCCGTATTTCCAGATTGAAGTGGATGACAAAGGTTTTAAAACCTTTGACGGAATGATGTTTTTTCAGCAGGAACTCACATGCCCTCGGCCACTTCCTAAGGTATCTCCAGTACCAAAGAAAAAAGAACAGTCTACGCTCGACATCGACATCAACCACCTCGGATAAACATGAGCAGAGTGCCACTTTCTACTGCATCAGCTCCAGAACCTCTTTCTTGAAACTCTCGAGATCTTTGAAGTGTTTGTACACCGATGCGAATCGAATGTAGGCAACTTCATCGAGTTTTTTAAGTTTTTCCATCACGCTCTCGCCGATCATTTTGCTTGGAACTTCTTTGCCTGAAGACATCCACTCTTCTTCGAGATCGTTGAGGAGTGAGTCGACCTGCGCCTGTGTGACATTTCGCTTTTCGCATGCACGCCAGACACCTTTCTCGACCTTCTCTCGACTATACGGTTCGCGCGATCCATCGCGCTTCACCACGACAAATGTACTCAACTCCACACGTTCAAATGTGGTAAATCGATACTTACACTGGTCGCACTCACGTCGTCGACGCACCGACTTTCCTTCGTGGGTCAGCCGCGAATCCAAGACGCTCGTTTCGGTATGTTTGCATTTTGGACAGTACATATCTACGCCGAGTATACACGATTTTGCGCTTCCGCAAACCCATCTGTCATCCCCGCGATATAATCTTTGACCACAACCGCGCATGCGGTTGCCTGTTCCCGTCCCCCGTCTGTTTCTTTTCTTAAGAAACGTTGGAAATTTTCTGGCAACTCCTCCGGATGCTCCATAAAGAAGTGGAAAAGTTGCGTAATGATGCTCTGGCCATGCGCGCTTTGCGTGGAAACTTTTGGCGAAAAATAGTAGTGCTCGAGGAAATACGCACGCAGCTCATCGATTTCTCGCCGCATCTCCGACGAAAATTCCACAAGAATGCCGTCGAAGTTCCGAACATCCTCGAGAGTGGCGATGTGATTTTTTTCAAGATTCTGCTGGGTCGTCTGTAAAATATCATCTACGAGAATCCGCATCAGAGAGCTCGAAAGTCGTGATCGAAGAATTTCTGGAGTGAACTCGAGCGTCGCCTCACGCGCGTAATGCGATCGCATCATCTCGTACGCTCGCACAATGATTGGCAACGTCATCACATTCTCTAGCGTAAACATTCCTGCGCGAAGTCCGTCATCCAAATCGTGACTCATGTAGGCAACTTCATCGCCAAGATCCACCACCTGTGCCTCCAGATGCGCCGACTGCTTGAACTCCGTCTTTGGTTGATCAAACGGTGTTCGATGCTTCAGTAAGCCATCCAGAACCTCTTTCGAAAGATTAAGTCCATTGAACTCCGGATACGTGTACTCGATTTTTTCCACTATGCGCAGGCTCTGTTCGTTGTGCTCAAAGTGCGATGCGGCGCGAAGCGAGGCATTTTCCCCGCCCCCGTATTTCTTCATACACTCATTCATGGCAGCCTCCCCCGCATGCCCAAACGGTGTATGCCCCAGATCATGCGCCAACGCGATCGCCTCCGCGAGGTCTTCATTGAGCCCTAAACCCCGTGCGAGTCCACGACTCACCTGTGCGCACTCGATCGAGTGCGACATTCGATTTCGATAGTGATCCCCCTCATGCGCCACAAAAACCTGCGTCTTTTCCATCAATCGCCGAAACGCCTTCGAGTGAATAATCCGATCCCGATCTCGCTGAAAACAGGTCCGAAACTCACTCTGCGGTTCGTCAAAAACCCGCCCCGCCGTCTCCCCACTCTTCACCGCATACGGCGCCAGAGTCACAAGTTCACGTTGTTCGATATCGTGTCGGGTGTAGAGCATGAAGCTAGATTTGTGCTTATAGAAGCTATATTGTGAGTATTGTAGCATAAACATGTTCATTTCGAACTTGAAAAAAGATGGAATAAGAGTTATAATTTAAATACAAACTATCGAAACATCACTATGACCAAAACTATTTCCAAAAAGGAGCTCTATCGCAATCTCAAAGAAGTCAGTGACGATGTCATGGAAAATGGAACGACATACACGGTTGTTCAGCACTCAAAACCCGCATTTCAGATTACGCCTATACAGACGCCCCATCTCAAGAAATACTCTCGCGAGGACGGAAAGAAGTTTATGTTTGCAGGAAAAGATATGTCTTTAAAGAATCTGGCGACGACCTATAAACAACATCTTTATCAGTAGTATGATTATTCTGGATAGCTCCGTTATTATTGCATATTTCAGGATCAACGAGCTTGATCATGCGCGAGCAGAAAAGATCTTCCGAGAAAATAATATTCTCGTGATTCCGAATTTTGTTTTTTCAGAAGTGGTGACGATACTGAAAATGAAGGAAGGTTTCGAGGCTGCGGCAAATGCGGTCGAATTTCTCATAAACGGTGATGGAATCGAAATTATATACATTGATGAGAGCCTTTTTGACTCTTCAATAGGCTATTTCGTAGCCAATAAGAATGCTCTTTCATTCGTGGATACACTGCTCCTGAAGTTGGTCAACTCCGAAAAAGTTCCACTCGTAACCTTCGATCGAGAGCTAGAAAAAGCCATGAAAAAATCGTAATATAGCATCATGAAAGCGAAAACTTCCCTCTCCATTCTCATCCAAAACTTCCTCGATCACTGCGAGGTGGGGAAAAATCAGTCACTGCGCACGTTAACGAATTACCATCACTATTTGAAGCGCTTTGAGAACTGGGGAGGTGATATTGATGTGGTGAATATTTCGCTCGATATGGTGCAGCAATTTCGACTCCATCTGAATCGTCTCACCGACGAAAAAAATAACACACTCTCAATAAAAACGCAGAACTATCACATTATTGCGCTGCGGGCGTTTCTCAAGTACCTCGCGAAAAATGACATTGCCTCGCTCTCCGCAGAAAAAATTGAACTCAGTAAAATTCCGGAACGCACCGTGGAGTATCTCTCTCGTGAAGAGCTTGAGCGTATCTTTGAGCAACCTGACCCAAGCAACATCCGCGGCCTCCGCGACATCGCCATTTTGGAAACGCTCTACTCCACCGGCCTCCGCGTCTCCGAACTTGCCTCATTGAATCGCGCACAAGTCGATCTCGAACGACGCGAGTTTATGGTGAGAGGCAAGGGCAGAAAACCACGTATTATTTTTCTTTCCCAGAAAGCCGCGGATCGCATCACGGCCTACCTGAGCAAACGCACCGACAACTTCGAGCCCGTATTTGCGAACCACCGCGGCGGGAAAAGAAGTGTTACCGACGACATCGCGCTCGCAGAGAAGCGCCGACTCACCACCGTCTCCATCGAAAATCTCGTGCGCACATACGCGCGTCGCGCAGGAATCATCAAAAAAGTAACACCGCACGTGCTTCGCCACTCCTTCGCCACCGAACTCCTCATCAACGGCGCCGACATCCGCTCCGTC
>JAHFJT010000086.1 GCA_023245695.1 Candidatus Peregrinibacteria bacterium
GAAAGAAACGTCTTTCCCAAACTCAAACCAAGAAAAAAAGGAACGCTCGCGACGACAAAAACAACAAAAATGAGAGAGGCGATAATTTTCCGGAACATGCGTAAATGGTAACAAACGCACCGGCAATTATCAACCATGTTTTCAAAACATCACCTTAAAGTGGACGAGAAATCTCGAGACCATGGATAGGATTTTGCATTCCATCTGGAAGAGGCTTGTCTGAAATAATTTTCCACATAATCTCTTTCTGAATCGTGCCAGGAATACTGAATCCAGCAGCTTTTTTATGACCACCACCATTAAAGTTCGCGGCAAGAGCAGAGAGATCAATATCATCACGGCGGGTACGGAACGAACCCTTGATATTCCCCTTTCCATCCTCTGCAAGCAGCACAGAAAACTTCGTATCAGGAACGGCATTGAGCAAATCGATCACACCGCCAGACTCATCGGGATGCGCGCCACTTTCTTCGAAGTCTTTCATCGTGAGAACCGACATGCATACACCGTCGTCGGTCACCTTCATATTCTCAAGCACCCGTCCCCAGAGCTTTAAAGTACTGAGTGGATTGCTTCGGAACATATATCGTGAGATGGAGTTCACCTTGGCACCCTTCGCGACGAGGTCAGCAGAAATAGCATAAACCTCTGGAGTCGTATTGGAGTGCATAAGACTTCCGGTATCATTGTAGATACCCGTGAGGAGCGCCGTCGCGATCGCAGGCGTGATATTCGCGCGGAGGAACGCAAACCAACGATACAGAAGTACCGTCGTCGATGGCGCGATAGGATCGACCATATTCAGCGTTCCAAAATTATCATTCGAAGCGTGGTGATCAATATTGAGCACGGGAACTTTTCCAGAAAAAATATCGGGATAGATCGTGTGATACTGAGTCATGTAGTGAGCACCGGCATCAGAGACGATCAGAAGATCATAATCCGTAAAGGTAAACTCGTGCACAAACCGCTGAATATCCGGCAAGAAGTCGTATCGCTCAGACGGCTCGTCAATACACGCCAGTGTCGTCTGTTTACCCATCTCCTGAAGCATCAAGTGGATCGCAATATTTGCACCAAGCGTATCGCCATCCGGTCTACGATGACAGATAAGCAAAATCTTCTCAGATCGCTCAATAAGTTTCTTTGCCTCTCGAAATGTAGTTGTGATATCCTCGTTCATAGAAGATCAAATTGTAAATTAATATGAGAAAATATCAAGTCGTATTTTTTGGGACATCTGAGTTCGCCGTCCCGGCGCTAGATTCCTTATTGAAAAGCCAAGAAATCGAGGTCAAAACCGTCGTAACACAGCCAGATAAGCCCACCGGAAGACACCAAGAGCTCACCCCTCCTCCGGTCAAACTTTTCCTTCAAAAGGCCGGGAGAACAGACATTCCCCTTCTCCAACCAGAAGCCCTAAGAAAAAATAGTGATTTTCAGAAACTCATCGAAGAACTCGAACCTGACATCTTTGTCGTGGTTTCGTATGGTCATATTATCCCAAAAGCTCTCCTCAGTGTTCCAAAATACGGAGCCGTAAACATCCATGGATCCCTCCTTCCGTACTATCGAGGCGCGTCCCCTATTCAGCAAGCGCTCTTGCAGGGCGACTCGACGACTGGGGTGACGATTATGAAGTTAAGTGAAAAAATGGACGAGGGCCCGATTATTTTTCTCAAGCGAATGCCGATCGAAGAAAAGGACACCTTCGAGACCCTGTACAAAAAGCTCGCCGTACTAGGCGGAGAGTTCGTCGTTCCAGCCACACTCGACTACATCGATGGAACCCTGCAACCCATTCCGCAAGATCATGCCCGAGCAACCACCTGTCAAAAAATTGAAAAAAATGATGGACTCATCGACTGGGAGACCATGAACGCGAATCAAATTCACAACCGAATACGTGCCTTCACGCCATGGCCAGGATGCTTCACGTACTGGCAGGGAAAGCGACTCAAACTCATCGAGGTCGAGACGCGAGACGGAACTCAGGATCCTGGCACCATGAAAATCGCCACGAACGCTGATGGCCAGTCAGAACTTCATATCGGCACGAAAGAAGGCATTATCGCGCCACAAAAACTCCAGCTCGAAGGAAAGTCTGTCATGGATCTGAAGACCTTTCTCAATGGCTATGGAGCAAAAATTCAGGCGGCAGATACGCTCTCTTCCAAGGTGTAACTCGCAATCGCCACGAGGACGGCGAAGAGAATCCAGCCGTGATACAGAGAAAAAAAGTAGTGATCGGAGAGACTCAAGATGCTTACGCTCACCCACAGAACAAAAACCTGCGGAGAGTTTCGCCGTCGGCGGTAGAGCTGTGTAAGAATATAGCCGAAGAGAAAGAGGTAGAGGGCGAGGCCAAGCAGGCCGAGCTCATTAGATACGACCAAGAAAAGATTATGGGCAGGTTGGTACTCCCATGGAGACAGCTTCTCAGAAACAACACTCTGAAGCGCCGTAGACGACTCCCCCAGACCAACACCGAACGGATGCGACATCAGGAGCCGGATTCCATCCGTTACATTTTCAGCACGGAACTGGAGCGCCTGCGTATCCTGAAATTTCATTCGCTCGAGAAGAAAACCACCAATATTGAGTGATGTAAGAAAAAGAAGCAAAACAAGCCCAAGTGTGGCCATCGCTTTGAACCCAAGCCGTCGCTTGGTCATGCCATAGTAGATTCCATAGGCTACCAATCCAGCAAAAAAAGCCGTACGAGAAAAGGTCACGAGAAATGCAAGACATAGAAGAACCACAATGACTCCATATCGATACGGCTCCCGCATGTAGAGATTCTTCACGGCAAAAAATCCAACAAGTAAGTATGCCGCAAAAATATTCGGATGCGGAAAGGTTCCATAAGCACGCAAAATTTTTTGGCCACTCATCGTCAATGTCGAAACACCAGAGATGGCCGTACTAAGAGGGGCCTCGCCAAGGAAAGACAGCCCGACACTTCCTCCATTTAGATACTGTGCAATTCCCAAAACCGACTCCCCTGCCAGGCCAAAGGCAAGAATAAGAAACATCGTTCGAAGAGGGAGAACCTCGTGGATCACTAGAAGATAGAGCAAAAAACCTTGGATCAAACGGAGCACCAGGAGAAAACTCAAGACCCGATCCACCGAAAACACGAGCGACAACTCACCGAGCGTCAAGAGAGCTAACCAGAAAAAAAGAATAGGAGCATTTCCCCACCTCAAAGAACGGGCTCGAGAAGCATCAAAAAAGAGTGACAAGCCAATGCACAGAAGCCCGATGAGAAAAAAGATATCCGAGAAATAGAGAAAAAAATGTTGGTACGGGCTGCTATCTCCGGTCGCAAAAAAAGAAACCTCATACACGCTTATTTTGAGCGGAACAAACAGTGTCGCAAAAAAAATAGCAAGACCAAGCTGTGCACATCGCCTAAAGAAGAAACTCACATGACCAATTTCCTCCTCATCGATTGGAGAAAAGTACCTCTTCACCATCTGAAAAACACTCGAAACCATAAAACGGGAAGAGGTTTAAGGAGCTACTTTGCCGTCAAAACATGTGGGCCTGGACCGACAAATCCTCGTGCTGGGAGCAGCTGCCCAAGCGCAATATCGAGATTCTTGAGCGCATTCACGGGTGTCGCCAGACCATCGGCAACACTCGAAACCGCCTCAGAAAAGCCAGCATCAAATACACCAATATCATACAGCGGCATACTCGTCGCAAACCCAACTTGCTGAGCAAAAACCCCATAAATTGGCTCTGCAGACTGTGCCGCGAGCATATCGCGTCGACTGGTCGGCTGGTGCGTTTTCTGATGGTAATACTCGAGACTCTTCTGGCTGGCTAGGAAGTTCAATAGATCCCACGCCTGCTTCTGATGTGCGGACTGTCGAGACACCGTCTCGAACTGGTACTTGGCCATGACCGCGCGAGCATTGGTAGAGACCGCCGGATCGTGCACCTGTGGAAGTGGAGCTACACCAATATCCTTGGCTGTAAGCGCCTTATAGCCCTGTCGCGACAAGCCTGTAATAATTTGCACAAGCGCATCGTAGTCATCAGAGTATCCCGCAATCGTCGAAACCTTTCCCTTCGCGAATGGCGTCAGTTCTTTGTCGCCATTCGACGGAGCCATGTACTGATTCCAAGCGTTGACCTGTGAACTTGAGAGGGCAAATCCCGTATAGAACTGAAAAGCCGTGAGAAATGGATTTCCACTCGTATCGCCAGTCAGCGCTTGCGTGGTCGAAAGTACGGTGGCACTTCCCTGCGAGTTATACATACTCACTCCATATTGGAGAAAGAGAGAGTAGAGCACATCGAGACCATGACTAATATTGTCCGTCCGGCCAAGTGCGGCTCCAGAAACCTCAAATCGCTCCGGGCTATTGTCGCTCTTCGTGAGCGTGACAACATCCTGCGCGAAATCTTTCCACTGAACTGATGGCGCACCCTTGCTTGAAAGTCGATCTTCGTACTGTTTTTTATTGAAGAAAAGCGCAAGCGTATCCACATAGAGTGGAATGCCATAAATGTGAAGGCTCTGCGGCTGAGCACCATCTGGTCGAACCAGATCTCTATCGGCAACCGCCACAAATGTCTGTCGAAACTGATCCACGGTCATGACGTCTGCAGGCATCGGCGCAATTTTTTTCTGATGTTTGTAGATCCAACTATTCGGAACGGAAAAAAGATCCGGCCCCGCACCCTCCGCCATCTCATTAATAATCTGATCCTCATACTGCGGATATGACGGAAACTTCGAAACGAGATGAATCACCACGCCAGGATGCGCATTCTGGTAACTATCCAAAAGCGGCTTGATCACCTCGGCATCATTTCCAAAGCGGTAGTACGTAAGATCAATCTGATTCACGCCACCAGCTTTCCGAGCAGCCTCTTTTCGAAAAAGAGAACAGCCAGAAAGAGGCATCGTCAAAACAGAGGCAACAAGAAGTATCGTGAGGGATTTTTTCATAGTCAAACAAAGTGAGGGTAAGAACACTCCTGCATTATAGTGAGTTTAGCCCCTCCTGCAAA
>JAHFJT010000004.1:0-18720 GCA_023245695.1 Candidatus Peregrinibacteria bacterium
ATGTTTCTCATTGATGTCTGTGCAATTTGATTGATCGCATCCATGACTCGCTCGATCGCAACAATGCTTTTTACGGGATCGACAATTTTGTAGTACGCAACGGCCGAAATATCTACAGATACATTATCCTTCGTAATGATCTTCTGTTTCGGAATCGGAAGCGTAATGGTTCGCATGTCGACTTTTCGCACACGATCGATGAGTGGAATCATCCAGTTAAGACCGGGCTCTTTGATACCGACAATTTTTCCAAATCGAAAAATAACACCTTTCTCATACTGGTTTACGGTGAAGATGCCACTCCCGAGTATTAGGAGTAAAATGATGTAAAAAATAGGACTGCTTATAATGAGATCGATCATGGGATGAAGCTTAAAATGTGGTACTTTCGGGTATTTATGGTACTCTCATGTCACTTGTTGTCAAATGAACTAGCTCTGGTATAATACCTATACATGAAAAACATTAGTGCAAATCTCAAGGATATTATTCTCGGTGGTCAGGATGGTCTCGTGAACGTACTTGGGGTTATTCTTGGTTTAGCTGCTGCTACGAGCGATACGAGAATTATTTTGGCTGGTGGTCTTGCTGCCACCTTTGCGGAGTCTATTTCTATGGCCGCGGTTGCCTATACGTCGACGATCGCGTATGTGGAGTATTATGAGAGCGAAAAGAAAAATGAGCAGCGATCAATTGAGGAGAATCCAGAAGAGGAGATCCAGGAGATTCGGGATATTTATGCGAAGCGAGGATTCAAAGGTCGACTTCTTGACCAGATTGTAAAAAAAATTACTTCTGATAAGGAGCATTGGGTCGAGGTTATGATGCTCGAAGAGCTCAGGCTTTCACCCGCTGATACGAAGGGTGCGCTCTGGTCAGCTCTCATTGTCGGCATTTCTGCGATGGTGGGTTCCTTTGTACCGCTGACACCATTTTTCTTTTTGAGTGTACGAAGTAGTGTCATCACATCTATTGCCGTCTCGGGTATAGTTCTCTTCGCTGCAGGTGCTTATAAGGCGAAACTTACGGTAGGATTTTGGTTCAAGAGTGGTATGCAGCTGCTCGTCATTGGGCTTGTGTCCGCGTTCTTGGGGTACTATATTGGATACTTATTTCAATAAATTTTTATACGGAATATGCATCGTTTTTTCCTCAAAACCGAAGATTTTGTTGATGACCGCATATTTATTATTGCGTCGGAAGATCTTGTGCATCAGTGGACCAAGGTTTTGCGATTTCGCGTAGGCGAAAAGGTGGCACTGCTTGACGGAAGTGGCCGGGAATTTATCGGAGAGATACGTACTATACAATCGAAAACAATCGAGGGGAAAATCACTCTTGCTCACATGTGCGATACGGAACTCTCGACGCGCATTATTCTCGCCCAAAGCATTCTCAAAAATCCAGATAAGTTTGAGTGGGTGTTGCAAAAGGGGACTGAGCTGGGTGTGAGTGAGTTCTATCCTTTGATCACCTCTCGAACGGAGCGTGAAAGTCTCCATAAGTTTGAACGGCTGGAGCGTATTATCGCTGAGGCGGCAGAGCAGTGCGGACGCGCAGTTCTTCCGGTTCTCCATGAGCCGATCAAGTTTGAGGCATTTCTCAAATTAGAGTTTTTTGCAAAGGGACAAGCGTCGCTTCTCATGCCGCACGTTGTTGCTGATGGGCGTATTGCAGATTTTGAATTACATCCAGAAAAGCGTGTCGCGCTTTGTATTGGTCCTGAAGGAGGATTTGTCGACAAAGAAGTTGAGGCCGCACAGAAGGCAGGTGCGTTTATGGTGACCCTTGGAAAGCGTGTTTTGCGATCTGAGACGGCGTCACTCGCAGCCACCACACTTCTTGCATCTCGCATCGAGTCCTTCTAAGTTTTTAGTTGCATTTCTCACGCAAAACCTCTTTAATTTGCATGCGCAATTTGTGGGGATGTAGCTCAGTTGGCTAGAGCATCGTCATGGCATGACGGGGGTCGTGGGTTCAAGTCCCATCATCTCCACCAAATAGATTTGCGCAGCAAATGCGAGCCAGCAGGTAAGCCCTAGGGGTAGCCGCCCGCTCCCGCTTCTGTTCCCGTCTTTATCTTTGCATTAAAAAAGGACCCTGGAAATTTCCAGGGTCCTTTTGCTGTGTCTGAATTTCTTCCGTATTACTTAAGAAGAAGATCCTCGAGCGTGAGGTTATCTTTTTTGTAATTGTCGGAGCAGGTGATGTTGTACTTTGTGCCAACAACCTTGGTGATTTTTGCATCGCAGTATGCACTTCCTGACCATTTTCCATAAACTGCAGTTCCTACTTTTGCTGCATCTTTTGTCATAGTTCTTGCTGCGGATATGCTTACCTCTTTGATGCAGCTACTCGTACTACCGTCGCTCCATGCAATCATAAATCCCTGGTCGCATGATGGCCCAATTTTTCCTGTATACCATGATGATCCTGACCAAAGAGCGACAACAGCGTCACCTTGTTTGAACTTTGATGTTGTGGTGACTGATACGGTGGTACTTGATGTAGCAGGTGGAGTAGGGATAACAGTCGTTGCAGGGGTTGTAGTAGCTGCTGGTGTAGGGGCTACTGTTTCTGTAACCTTTCGTCCATCGATACGCATCTCTGCGAGAGTCTTGGTTCCCGGGGTGCTATCGGAGTATACGATAGAATACTGTGTACCGTTTACAGCTGTGACTGATGCGTTGTAGTAAGGTCCGTTTGCCCACTGAGCAATGACATTTGTGCCAACCTTAACCTGATTTGCTGTAGGAACGACATCTGCGATGAGCTCCTGTGCTGAAACACACCTCTGATCACCGTCCTTATAGGCAACGTTGAAACCCTTGTCACATGTTTTATCGATCTTTCCTGGATACCAAACCTTTGGTGTCCATTCTGCGAATACCTGATCACCCACCTTAAAAGATTGACCTTTGCTCGTGAATACAAAAAAAGCAGCGCCTGCTACGAGAAGCACAAGCACTACGACGGCGATTAACATGGAATTGGATTTGTTTTCCATAGTGGGGTAAAGAGTTAGGAATATAAGTGTCCGGTAAGGGACGATTTTACTGACCCGAAGTATACCCAATGGCTTTGAAAAAGTCTACACCTGCTTTGAATTTCTTCGTGAATACGTTTTACCGTTTGACTTCATGATACTTTTTAGATACTTTATTGCTTGCTGTTTCGACGGCATTTTTTGTACCGTTCGGGCGATTAGCTCAGGTGGTTAGAGCGCGTCACTGATAATGACGAGGTCCGTGGTTCAAGTCCACGATCGCCCACCATATATATAAAAGATAAATTCAGAAAGATCTTTTTTTATGCAGGCCTCTCTTTACTTTCAAATTCTACTTCTAATTTTTGGAGTTTGCTTTTCTGTGGCGTATAGTATGAGGGAGTTTTTACCCTCATTTTATGGACCGCGTTCTCGCACTCCTTCTCGGACTACCCGCTGCATTGCTTCTCGTAAAGTATAGGAGGCAAGTAGGAGACCTCATCGGTCCTATCGACTTTGCTGAGCGTTTTTTGGGAGCTGGTGGTACCTACACCTTCGTTCTGCTTTTAGCTTTGACTACCTTTATCCTGTCCCTGATGTACGCTTTTGGGACTCTCCAGGAAATTTTAAGTGGGCCATTTGGACAAATCTTTGGAAAGAAGTCCTAGATTCTAGCTTTGCTAGGCCATTCTTGGCTCCTTAACAATTATGTTAAAAATCTCTTGACGGGTAGTCGCTCCGTGACTAATATATGCCAGCACGTGATCCTAACTTCACGACTTGGTACATTTGATTTCTCAAACACACCAACGCCCACCCTTTTGTTCAAAAGATACCCCGGCATAAAAACTGCCCTGAAGTATTGTCTTGAATAGGAGAGTGTGCGGAACGCACACTTTTTTTTGTCCATTGAAAATTCGGATAACAATGAAATGCAATTTGAATGCAATAATGCAATGAAATGCAATTTTACTGGAAACATACTAAAGTATACTCAAATGTATACGGTGTTCTCATAACAAAACAATTACGGCTTGTAATTGCTTGTTATAGAGAAAAAGAAAGAAAGTTATTATAAGGCAAAGAATGGATGCCCTGACACCAAATTTCGATGAAGGACGCGACTAGCTGCGATAATCTTCGGTGAGCTGCTTGTAAGCTATGACCCGGAGGTCTCCGAATGGGGAAACCCTTCCCAAGTAATGTTGGGAAACCCACCTGCTCAGCAGGTGTGGAGAACACTCAGAGAATTGAAACATCTTAGTACCTGAGGAAAAGAAATCAACAGAGATACCCCTAGTAGTGGCGAGCGAACGGGGAAGAGCCCAAACCTTTTTATTTCGATAGAGAGGGGTTGTAGGACCTCAACATAGTATTGTAGTTCCTTAGAAGAACGTCCTGGAAAGGACGACCATAGAGGGTTATAGTCCCGTAATCGAAAAGGAAATGCAGCTTAGAGGTATCCTGAGTAGGATCGGACACGTGTAATCCGGTTTGAATCTGGGGGGACCACCCTCCAAGGCTAAATAGATTTGGTGATCGATAGCGGATAGTACCGTGAGGGAATGGTGAAAAGAACCCCTGTGAGGGGAGTGAAATAGATCCTGAAATTCTTTGCTGACATGGACTCGGAGCTGTATTTATACAGTGACGGGGTGCTTTTTGTAGAACGAACCAACGAGTTAGCTGTATGGTGCGAGGTTAAGGGAGTATTACCCGGAGCCGTAGTGAAAGCGAGGATGAATAGTCCGATTAGTACCATGCACTAGACCCGAAGCCGGATGAGCTACTCATGGCCAGGTTGAAGGGTAACGAAAGTTACTTGGAGGACCGAACTCAAGAATGTTGCAAGATTCTGGGATGAGCTGTGAGTTGTAGAGAAATTCTTATCGAATTCGGCGATAGCTGGTTCTCCTCGATATAGCTTTAGGGCTAGCCTTATTTTCGAAACATGAAGGGGTAGAGCACTGTTTCGGCTAGGGAGCGAAATAAGCTTACCAACCCGATGCAAACTTCGAATACTTCATGTGGATTAATAGGAGTCAGACGGTGACAGCGAAGTGCCATCGTCGTGAGGGAAACAGCCCAGACCGTCATCTAAGGTCCCTAATAAACGTTTAGTGGTAAAGGATGTGCAGTCACTTATACAACCAGGAAGTTGGCTTAGAAGCAGCCATCTTTTAAAGAGTGCGTAATAGCTCACTGGTCTATGTGATTGTGCGCCTAAAATATAACGGGGCTCAAACGTTTAACCGAAGATGCGGATTTACATCAGTTTCGACTGATTTAAGTGGTAGAGGAGCGTTCATGCCTGCAATGAAGGTCAATCGTGAGGTTGGCTGGAGCGGCATGAAGTGAGAATGTTGGTATAAGTAACCAAATGAAAGTGAAAATCTTTCACACCGTATGCCCAAGGTTTCCCAAGCCACGGTTATCGACTTGGGGTTAGTCGGTCCTAAGGTCAGGCTGAAAAGCGTAGCTGATGGACAACAGGTTAATATTCCTGTACAACATTGTTTTCGCCAAAGCAAAACTGGATAAGTCGCTTGATCTTGTCGTACCACTTCGGTGGTATGATAGGAGATTGTGACTAGAAAGTGGCGCTAACTCAGGGGGGACGCGGAAGGATAATGAGAGCGTGTTAAGAATTCACGTATAAGTAGCTAGCTTACGTTTTGATAGGTAAATCCGTCAAGATTCGCGATCTACGATGTCGAATGGTTGGACGAAAGTTCGATCGAGTCTCATGACTTCAGCCGCCAAGAAAAACCTCGGTAGTGAGAAAACAATGTTACCGTACCGCAAACCAACTCCGGTGGGCGAGTAGAGTATACTAAGGTGGACGGGATAACTCTCGTTAAGGAACTCGGCAAAACAGCAGGTGTAACTTCGGGATAAACCTTGCTTCTTCGCACGTGTTTACATGTGCGGCGAAGCCGCAGCTAACGACATCAGGCAACTGTTTATCAAAAACACAGGTCTCTGCAAACCCGTAAGGGTAAGTATAGGGGCTGACGCTTGGCCAGTGCCAGAAGGTCACGAGGAGGGGTGCAAGCTCCGAATCTAAGCCCTGGTGAACGCCGGCCGTAACTATAACGGTCCTAAGGTAGCGAAATTCCTTGTCAGGTAAGTTCTGACCCGCACGAATAGCGTAATGGTTCTGATGACTGTCTCGACGAGAGTCCCGGTGAAATTGCAAAATCGGTAAAAATGCCGATTCATTGTGGTAGGGCGAAAAGACCCCGTGCAGCTTTACTGCAGCTTGGCATTGATTTGAGGTATAGTTTGCGCAGGATAGGTGGGACGCTTTGAAGCTTGGATTTTGGTCCAGGTGGAGCGGCCGTTGAGATACCACCCTTACTATATTTTGAATCTAACCTCTTCATCTTAATCGATGGGGGAAACAGTGTTTGGCAGGCAGTTTATCTGGGGCGGATGCCTCCTAAAGAGTAACGGAGGCGTACAAAGGTTGGCTAATTTCGGATGGAAACCGAAAGTGTCGTATAAGTGCATAAGCCAGCTTAACTGCAAGGCATACAAGCCGAGCAGATACGAAAGTAGGTACTAGTGATCCGGTAGTTCCACGTGGGTGGACTATCGCTCAACGGATAAAAGTTACGCCGGGGATAACAGGCTAGTCTGGTCCAAGAGTTCACATCGACGACCAGGTTCGGCACCTCGATGTCGGCTCGTCGCATCCTGGGGGTGAAGAAGCTCCCAAGGGTTTGGCTGTTCGCCAATTAAAGCGGTACGCGAGCTGGGTTCAAAACGTCGTGAGACAGTTTGGCCTCTACCCTCCACAATCGTCGGAGATTTGAAGGAGTTTGTCCCTAGTACGAGAGGACCGGGATGAACGAACCTCCAGTATATCTGTTGTCACATCAGTGGCATAGCAGAGTAGCTGTGTTCGGATTGGATAACCGCTGAAGGCATCTAAGCGGGAAACCATGCCTAAGATTAGATCTCCCCATTAGCCTCCTGGAAGACTACCAGGTTGATAGGTTACAGGTGCACGTCCAGCGATGGATTTAGCCGAGTAATACTAACAGGCAATTGAACTTTTTATATTTTCTCTTATTAACAAGCAATTATAAGTAGTACTTGTACTATCTATGATTGCCAATCGTATACACGAGAAATACTTTAGTTGATTTTCAGCGCATTCATTTGTATAGTCTTGTTATCCGAATTTCCAGTGGACCAAAAAGGTCGCATTGAGTCTGTTCTTCAACAATTAGGAGTCACGGTCTTGGTAACTCTAGAGAGTGGGGTACACCTGTTCCCATCCCGAACACAGAAGTTAAGCCGCTCTTCGCCAATGATACTTACACAATGTTGTAGGAAAAGTAGGGCGTTACCAAGACTGTGATTCTTAATAAGAAGAATCGATATAAGTCACAAAATGAGAGATCATATAGAAATATATGGTCTTTTTTGTTTGTATTCGATGTCTGTGTCTGCCGGTATCCGAGCTTACTCCCCCATATTGTACTCCTTCGCCTCCTTCATCTTCTCATTTCGTGAGACGACCGGGTTGTAGGTGTTGTAGAAGAGCTCAATGAGTTCCTGGGTAGTGAGTTGATGAATTTTGAGGCCGAGATTTTCGAGGCCGGACTGGATGGTGAGGACTCGCTGAGCGAGGCCCTTTCGTAAGGTTTCGAACTCATCGTGGCGACGCTTTACTTCGGAGTACGTGTCCTTTCCTTTGATCATCTGGAGCATTTTTTCAATAAAGTGTATGGTCTGGGCTCGTGGTGGATCGTATGGAACAACAACAAGGAAATCTTTTTCCATGATATCGGCGTACTCTACGAGGCGGCTCACAAAGTCGATGTACTCGTAGGTTTGCTTTTGAAGAAGGGGATTGGTCTGGGTAGTGACCTTTGCCTTCAGGTTGTCGATGTACTTGTCGACGTCGAGCTTCCGGGATCGGATGACTATCTGAACTGGGAATTCGAGACTATTGAGAAATGATTGATACCCGTAGCTTAAGGCGTTCTGCTCCTCCTCGGACTTGAGGTTGAAGTTGATGCTCGTGGTTCGGAGGATCGCCCGGATGCCTCCATTTTTGAGAATGACGGTGTCGTCGTGGATCTCGCTGAACGGAAGATAGATCTGAGTTCCAATGAGCGGCGTTTTGCTGCTCTTGCTGTCGATGACGGTACTTTTTGGTGTATCTGCCATAGAAATTTATTGTTTATTTGGGTCTCGAGTCATACCTTTACTATCGAGAATTTGAACGAGTGAGTCCAGTTTCTTCATGGTGCTTTCCTGCTTTTCTTTTTTTGTTTCTTCGGCAGCTGCTACAGTATTTGTCTTTGGCTCTTCGAGTGGTGTGATGACTTCTGCTGAACCCTTTATCCAGATCCGCTTCTTTGGCAGGTAGTGGTACGCGAAGAGGCTTGAGAGGTACTGGAGAAAGGTAAGATCATGTACTTTCACGAAAGCGAAGGCAATCGTGAATCCTGCGAAGAAGAGTGTTGGCGGAAACCAGACTGGCCACGTGTATTCCCGAGAGAGCACGGTATAGAATCCATACGCAATACCTCCGCCAACCGCACAAATGATAAGTTGCTTGAACGTGAGTGGTCCAACGATGGTATCTTCTCGCTGTACGTCTTGTGGAACTTTGAACTGCATTGGGGTTGGGTTTTTTTGTTTGTGTGCGTTTTTTGACTTCTTTCCAGTATACCATAAATCAGCCTTGGTTTCAAGGCTCCAAGAGGTGATTTTGTGTAGGGGCTTAGTCTTTCTTCAAGACGGCGAGGAAGGCTTCCTGAGGGATTTCTACGCGGCCGATCATTTTCATACGCTTTTTCCCGGCCTTTTGCTTCTTGAGGAGTTTGTCTTTCCGGGTTCGGTCGCCACCATACAGCTTTGCCGTGACATCTTTCCGCATGGCAGAGATGGTCTCTCGAGCGATGATCTTACCTCCGATCGCAGCTTGGATGGGAATCTCGAACTGCATCTTTGGAATAAGGTCTTTGAGCTTCTTAGTCAGGCTCTGTCCCATAGCCTGGGCTTCTTTGCGGTGAAGCATCATAGATAGGGCTTCCACCTTCTCGGTCGCGACGAGAATGTCCATTTTGACGAGGTCGCCTACACGGTAGTCAATAAATTCGTAGTTCATGGAGGCGTAGCCGGCTGTGGCGCTCTTGAGTTTATCGTAAAAGTCGATGACGATGGAGGCGAGTGGAATCTCTGCCGTGACAATGACTCGAACATCATCGATGTACTGGATGTTCTTCTGAATACCACGCTTGTCCTGTACGAGACTGAGGATGCCTCCGAGGTACTCTTTTGGGGTAACGAGCTCCACTTTCATCCAGGGCTCGAGAAGTTCATCGATCCGTGATGGGTCCGGAAGATCTGCTGGATTGGAGATAATTTCTTCTTTGTCGTTACTATATTTCACCTTATATGAGACGCTTGGTGCTGTGACGACGAGATTGAGATTGTACTCTCGCTCGAGACGTTCTTGCACGATGTCGAGATGAAGCAGTCCGAGAAACCCACAACGGAATCCATTACCGAGCGCGCCAGATTGTTCTGGTTCGTAGATAAGGGATGAGTCGTTGAGTTTAAGTTTTTCAAGAGCTTCTCTGAGGAGAGAAAAATCGTCACTTTCGACACAAAAAATACTCGCGAATACGAACGGTTTAACGATCTTGTATCCAGGGAGGGGAGTGGCCTCTTCGATGGTTTTTTTTGTCGTGCCTCGTGCCCATACGGTATCACCCACGCGTGCCTCGCTGACTTCCCGAACTCCCGTAATAATATATCCAATTTCTCCTGCAGATATTTTTTCGGTAGGCTTATATTTTGGCTTGAAATAGCCAACTTCTAAGATGTTTACTTCGAGACCGTTGTGAAGAAAATACACTTTGTCATCGCGTTTTGCCTCGCCCGACATCACACGAACGTAGGTCACAATTCCTTTGTAGGTATCGTAGAGTGAATCAAAAATAAGCGCCTTCAACTCGTCACCTTCTTGAGTTTCTGGAGGTGGTGGAACGCGCTCAATGATCGCATTCAAAACGGCGTCAACATTCGTTCCGTTTTTTGCGGAAATCGCGATGACTTCATCACCACTAATACCGATCGTATTTTCAATTTCTCGGATCACTTTTTCTGGATCGCTCGCTGGAAGATCGATTTTGTTGATGACCGGAATCATCATGAGGTTGTGATCGATGGCGAGGTAGCAGTTACTCAGTGTTTGCGCCTGAATTCCTTGAGTTGCGTCAACGACGAGGATCGCTCCTTCGCACGCCGCGATACTTCGCGATACTTCATACGCAAAGTCGACGTGGCCCGGGGTATCGATGAGGTTGAGAACAAATCTCTGTCCCTTGAACTCTGGCTTGTCTCCCGTGTAGGTCCACTCCATGCGCACCGGTGCGAGCTTGATCGTAATGCCGCGTTCCTGTTCTAGGTCCATGGAGTCGAGCATTTGTCCGTGCTTCATGTCCCGTTGCTCGATCGTTTTGGTGATTTCGAGAAATCGGTCGGCCAGGGTGGATTTTCCGTGGTCGATGTGGGCGATAATGCAGAAATTTCGAATGTATTTAGCTTCCATGGAATCGTATCGTGGCTAGTGGTTCTGTTTCTCAGCTTTGGTTGTGTCTTTGTAGCGGGTAGATTGTACCAAGCATTCTGCTTTGCGAAAAGCCGAAAAAAATGGTATAATGGAGAGAAAAATACATATAAAAATGCTTGCATGAACTGGGGTCGACTTCTCAAAAATAGTGTTCTTGGAGTCAGCTATGTTTTGGCACTTAGCGTTGTGGCGGCGTATTTGTTCTTTCCAGAGGGATTTTCTCAGGGTAAAGAAATGCTGAAAGCATTTCTTGGTTCCCCTCAAGAGGGAGTTGTTGCTGAAAAATCTCTCAAAGAACTTCGCATCGGACTCGTGCAGTATCCTGATACGCTTGAGCCGACGAGTTTGGATGAATCGGTGCGGACGCTTGCGCTTCAGGTGTATGAGCCTCTCGTGAAGACGAATCGATACCTCAAGCCTGAGCCTGCCCTTGCGCTGTCGTGGGGACGCATATCTCCGACGGTGTGGAGATTCGAGCTTCGCCCAAATGTGATCTTCCACGATAATCGACCGCTTACGGTGGATGATGTGGCTGCGAGCTTTCGGCGAGCCGCAAACTATAAAAACTCGGATATTAAGTCTATGGTTCGCGGTATGTCTATCGAGCCCAAGTCTGGAAATATTTTTCAGATCCGAACTGAGAAGCCTGATCCGTTGCTTCTTCAGAAAATTTCCATGGTACTCATTCTTCCGAAAGAGTACGAACAGAAGTCATCATTTGCCCCTATTGGGACGGGCGCGTACCGATTTCTCGCTACAAAGCCGCAGATCTCCTTCATCTTCGATGCTTTTTCTTCATACTGGGGAAGCGCTCCTACCTATCACAATCTCATGTTTCTCTTCTATTCACGTCGTGACGATCGCGAAAAGGCACTCATTAATTCTGATGTAGATGTGGCAACACACGTTCCACCGGAGAGTGTTCAAAAACTCACAGATGCGTCTTTTGATCTCAATGTTCTCCCGAGTCTTGAGGTAAACTTCCTGGCGTTTAATGTTCAGGATAAGCACGTGTTCCACGATCCTACTCTCCGAAGAGCGGTTCAGTTGGCGCTCGATAAAAAGACATTTGTCGACTTTGCTCTCGGATATGCAACGGCTGCGAGTCAGTATGTGGGTAGCGGCGTTTTTGGATTCAATCCGAAAATTCCTGACGCTGTGTACGATATTAAGCAGGCCTCCATTCTTGTGAAGCGTGTTTCGAGTTTTGATCTTATTCCGATTAAGCTCACTTTTGTGAAGGGTCTGGAAACGGCAGGGGAGTATATCAAAACACAACTTCGTACGATCGGATTTGATCCACAGCTGAGCTATCTTTCGTGGGAAGATTTTCGTGATGGGCTCTCGAGTGGAGGGAGTGATCTTTCGTTCTTTGGCTGGAAGTCGGATATCGGCTCTGCGTCAGATTTTTTTATGAACGCGGTTCATACCCGGAATACCGAGCAGGGGACAGGTCTTTTTAATGCTGGAGGATATTCAAATAGTACGCTTGATGGGCTTATCGAGCAGAGTTCTCAGGAGTTTGATAGTCACAAACGACTCAAGGCCTATCAGGGCATTATGGAAAAAGTCGTGACCTCCCTTTATGGTGTTCCACTTTTCGAGTCTCAAACCATCTATGCTTCAAACTCAAAAATCAAATTTCAACCCCGTATCGATGGATATATTCTAGCCTCTGACATTCACTAAGTATGTTTTCACTTCGACAAAAGCTCGTAGTTGCCATTACACTTCTTATCATGCTGATTCTCGGCACGGCTGCCTTTTTCTTTGTTCGAGAAAAACAGCAGGGTGTTGTCCAGGATGCGTACTATGCCGCTAAAAGCTTCGCTGAAATTCAGAGCGATCCAATTGTTGATGATTATGAACAATATTGGCTTCAGAAGAGCTCTATTCCCTTCACGCAGCGAGTTCAAGATGCGTTGAAAAAGAGCGATGTGATCTCGGTGGTGAGAATTTATTCATTCTCGGGTGAGATCCTTTACGACTCTTCTGTTGATAAAAATCAGCCCTATGCTGGCAAGCCTCGTCTTGAAAAGGATCCCGCGACGCTTTCCCAGATTCAATCAAAATTCCTCTCGGTTCAGACGGAGGGTGGCGATATCGCCTTCATGACTCGCGCTCAGAGTGGTGACGTGCAGTTCGTAGATCGTACTGGTAAGCCTGCCTCGCCACTCGATATATCGCAAAAGCTCGCCAATATCGTGATCTCATCGCATGATCAGTACGCTGTTCTCTACTCGATTTCGTACGATGCTCTCTCGACTCGCATCAATGACATCCGCGATCGTATGGTCGTGCTCGCGATCTTTGGAATGCTTCTTGGCATCTTCTTTGCGTGGATATTTGCCTCTCGAATTGCTGGCTCGATCCAGTCTCTCGTGGGCGGCGCCGCAGAAATTGCAAAGGGTGATTTCACGTATCGAACCAATATTCATACCGGTGATGAGCTCGAGGTGCTCGGCTCTGCTTTCAACACGATGGCCGAAGAAGTTGATAAGCGAACCAAGAATATTGTGTACCAAGAGCGCGTGACGAAAGAGCTTGAGCTCGCCGCTAAGATTCAGACGGAGATTCTTCCGAGAAAACTTCCGATGATTCCCGCGCTCGATATCTCTGCCGGGATTATTCCTGCTGAAGAGGTGGGTGGCGACTGTTACGACTTCCTTGAAGTTCATGACGGTAAGATGGTTTTCTATCTTGGCGATGTGACGGGGCATGGTGTACCCGCGGGTATCATGGTGTCTGTCGCCAATGCGATCATGTACTATCTCGCACAAAAAATGCCCATTCTTCAGACAATGATTGAGGCGAATACGGTGATCAAAGCGAAGAGCGCGAACAATATGTTCATGACGCTTGCGATGCTCCAGTGGGACGATCCTGCGAAAAAGCTCACCTACGTCAACGCTGGTCATGAACCACTCCTCGTCTACGCTACTGCGAAAAAAACCGTCGACGAGGTGCATGGCGGAGGAATGGCCCTCGGTATGGTTCCGGATAACTCCAAGCTTTTAAAAGAGATGACGGTTGGATTTGAGGTAGGGGACTGCCTCGTGATTTACAGTGATGGTCTCCCAGAGTGCTGGAAAGACGAAAAAGAAAACTTTGGTATGGGTCGGTTGAAGAAAGCTGTTGCCGATTATGCCGATCTTCCTTCCGCTCTTGCCATCCGAAACGCCATTTTGAGCGAAATCAAGCAGTTCGCGGGCACCTATAAACAGATGGATGATATGACGATTATTGTTATTAAACGTAAGGGTTAGTTTGCCCTTACTTTTACTTTCCTTCTAGCTGCGGATAGGTGTTTCCTAGTGTATCTACTACGGACGATCCCGGTTTTGGTGATGTGAATTTTCCTGTTGCAAACTGATCCCAGGCCGCATAATGCTCCTCGCTAAATACAGGTGTTTTTCCAAGCACTGTATTGTCATTTATATCCTTTGTTTCTTTAGCAAAAAATCCCTCCATGCTCGATCTCTTGAATCTTCCTGATGAGAATCGACTCCATTCTGTTTGCTGGAGCACGACGGATATTTTTTCTCCTACTGTATATTGCTGTGTTGTATTTTCAGGTAGTGGCATATAAGCTTCTAGCTTTGGTGTAATCTGTATAGTAACCCCATACGTTCCGATGTGGGATATTGTTCCGATATGCACATCGCCTTCTTGAGGTTCATATTGGAGCATTTCAGAAATTCGAAGTGTGAGTTCTTTTGGTTTACTCATCTTTTCTATGTCCATGATAATGCCGGGGTCTTCAAGCGTTACGACTGAGGTGAATGGTGTAACGATGACTTTTCCTTTTGGTGAAAATTCAAGAAAAAAAAGATGCCCCATAATAGCGGGATTCAAATTGCAGAGTATCTCAAGTTGTAAAAGTAACTCCGGAGTTCGTGGCTCGTTAATATATATTGCTCTTCCGTATCGCTTATAGGCGCTATCTATAGAATCATGTTCTCGTTCGAGGAAAATTTTTCTCCACTGGTTGTGCATCGGAGATCCAGTTTTTCTTTTTGCGGTTCCGCGTTGCTCCTGTATAAATCTTTCCTCACCCTTGGTGAGTTCTTTGCCTAACACAAAATATCCTGGCCGTGTATGTCCGTGCTCGTTAACCCTTTCTTCTGGCAGGCCTTCTTTGACGAGTTCTGTTTTTGCTTGAGGAATAAATGGGATGATGTCCTGTGGTTTTTCCAGTCTTTCGAATATTTGCGCGGTTTCTTCGTGCATTTTTCCTCCGTGTTGACGAAAAAATGCTGCAATATTTTCACGTTGCACGAAGATAACTTCTTGAATCGCCTCATTATTTCTTGCGGCCTCAAGTATTTTTCTCTTCCGGCTATGAAGTATCGTTATGGCTTTTTCCGATGGCATTCCTGCCAATTCGTCGCCATTTGTGAAGTGTGCAAGATCAGTACCAGGTTCTTTTGTTCCCATATAGAGATGGATTAAGAAGGTGCTGATACTATCGTCGCGAAGCGCATTTGTCTAGTTTTTGGCTTCTACTTAATCCCCGGAACCGGGAATTTCGCACAGACACCTTTGACCTCGGCTTTGAGCTCGGTCAACTTTGCAGCATTCTCCCAGTTGCTGATTGCATCATTAATCACACGGGCGAGCCACTTCATTTCTTCTTCTTTCATGCCGCGGGTGGTGATGGCTGGGGTTCCGAGACGGATGCCGGATGGATCCATAGGGGAGCGTTTGTCGAAGGGGACCGTGTTTTTGTTGACGGTGATGCCAGCGAGATCAAGGGCTTCCTGAGCCTGTTTTCCAGTGACGTTCTTGTTTGTGAGATCGATAAGCATGAGGTGGTTGTCGGTACCGCCGCTCTGGATATCGAATCCGAAGTTCATGAGTTCTGCGGCGAGAGCCTGGGCATTCAAAATCGTTTGCTTGGAGTACTCTTTGAACGCTGGGTCGAGCGCTTCTTTGAAGGCAATTGCTTTTGCCGCGATCATGTTCTCGTGTGGACCACCCTGAAGTCCAGGGAAGACAGCACGGTCGATAGCCTTGGCGTATTTTTCCTTGCACATAATCATCGCGCCACGTGGACCTCGCAGGGTTTTGTGTGTGGTGGTTGTGACGACGTCGCAGTAGGGAATTGGGTTTTCGAGAGCACATCCGGCGATGAGTCCGGCGATGTGTGCGATGTCAGCCATCAAGATAGCTCCAACTTCATCGGCGATTTCTCGAAACTTTTTCCAGTCGAGGGATCGTGAGTAGGCAGAGAATCCAGCGATGATGAGTTTTGGTTTGTGCTCGAGGGCGAGTGTGCGGACCTTGTCCATGTCGATTCGTTTGGTCACTTCGTCGACTTCGTAGGCGACGACGTTGTACGACTTTCCAGAAAAGCTGATTGGCAAGCCGTGCGTAATGTGTCCTCCGTGATCGAGTTTGAGCCCCATGATCGTATCTCCGAAGTTCAGGAGTGCAAAGTACACGGCGGTATTTGCTGGTGATCCAGAGTATGGCTGGACGTTGACGTGCTCGGCACCGAAGAGTTGCTTCGCTCGATCGATCGCGAGATTTTCTACGACATCGACGAACTCCTGTCCACCGTAGTATCGCTTCCCTGGATATCCTTCTGAGTATTTATTGGTGAAAATTGACCCCATAGCCTCAAGTACTGGCTCGGAGACGTAGTTCTCTGAAGGAATAAGCTCAAGCCCTTCTGACTGTCGAACTTCCTCATGCTTAAGCGCTTCTGCGACAGCAGGATCAAAGGCCTGGATAGCTGGATGAACGTTGGACATCGGAAAAAGGGGTTAAGGTGTGGTGTAGTAAATATTTTTTTCGGTGACGATCATGTGGATGGGTACGTCGTGTTCTTGCCGTGGGATAGCATGCAGTATTTGGAATTCGTATGCAAGGGCTATGACGGGACAGATGGTTTTTTTCAGGAGACGGTCGTAGTAACCGTGACCAAATCCGATCCGGTTGCCTTGCTTGTCAAAAGCAATACCCGGGATAATGACGAGGTCGATCTGATCTGGTTTGATTTCTTCGCAGCTCTTTTTTGGCTCAGGGAAATTGAGATCGCAGAGCTCAGTGTCGTCTTGGCTTGTGATTTGTCGTAGTGTGATAGACTTGTCTTTTTTATTGGTGACTGGCAGTGCGACGGTTTTGTGGTTTTTGAGAGCACGTTTAATCATCGGCCACGTGTCCACCTCTTTCTCATGAGGAATGGGCGCGTACAATACAATAGTCTTTGCGGTTTTCCAAAGAGCAAGATGCGAAAGTTTTCGATGAATCGCTGCGTCCTTCGTTTTTTTGACAGAAGGTCGAATCCGTTTTCTCTTGAGCCTGATGGCGAGCCGGATGGCACTTTTTTCCATGCGCCCTTATTGAACCACGTTTTCAAAAATTTGTCAGCTTGAAAATTGTAACAAAGAGCCTACAATTCCGTAGAGCAGATTTGGTATGCCTTATTTCAATTTAAACCCCCTTATTTTATGGAACACCTTACCGAAAAGCGACTTCTAGCCTATGCAATTTCTATTGCGCTCGTTTGTGGTATCGTCGGAGGATCCGTCGGTTATCGGGTCGCCGTTCGAGGCGGAGCGCAGCCTTTGAAGAATGTCACTGAAGAGCGAAAGTACATTGAGGAGTCTGATTACACCGCAGCAATTCAAAAGGTGAGTCCGGCTGTGGTTTCTATTATTGAGTCGAAAGATGTCCAGGCGTATTACCAGCAGCCTTATCCGTTTTTCCAGAATGATCCATTCTTCAATCAGTTTTTTGGCCAGCAGATTCCCCAGCAACAGCAGCAGAATACCAAAAAACAGCCATCGACCCAGAAGCAAAAAGTGGGTGGTGGAAGTGGATTTATCGTGACGAGTGATGGTCTCGTGATTACGAACCGACACGTTGTGAACGATCCTGCGGCCGATTACACCGTGATTCTCAGCGATGGGCGTGAGTTCAAGGGAGAGGTCGTGAGCAAGGACTCTTTGAATGATCTTGCTGTGGTTCGTATCAAGCCAAAAGATGATGGGAAGTCCCCAAAGATTAGTTCGCTTCCAGTCGTTGAGTTTGGAGACTCTGACATTCTCAAGGTAGGGCAGCGAGTTCTGGCGATCGGCAATGCATTGGGTGAGTATCAGAATACTGTAACGGCGGGTATCGTGAGTGCCACAGGACGACAGATTACGGCGAGCGATGGAGCTGGCCAGGATGAGACGCTTTCTGGCTTACTGCAAACAGATGCGGCGATCAATCCAGGAAATTCTGGTGGTCCGCTCGTGAATATCAAGGGACAGGTGATCGGCGTGAATGTTGCGATTGCGGCTTCGGCGAATAGTATTGGATTTGCGATTCCGTTCAACGATGTGCGGCCGGTCATTGATAGTGTTCAAAAAACAGGCAAGATTGTTCGACCGTTTATCGGGGTTCGCTACCAGATTCTTACCGATGATAAGGCGAAGGAGCTACAGCTTCAGGGTGTGACCGATGGTGCGCTTTTGGTTGGTGATGATGTCAAGGGTGAGTTTGCGGTCATCCCCGGCGGTCCCGGCGACAAGGCGGGTCTCAAAAAAGGTGATGTTATTCTCGAAATTGATGGCAAGAAGATCACGCAGACTTATGGCTTACAGCAGGCGATTCGCAATAGACAGCCGGGCGATAAGATACCTCTCAAGGTCTGGGTGAGTGGCAAAGTCGTGGATAAAACGCTGACGCTGGGCGAGGCTGCACCTCAATAGCCTTGGATGAGGGATTTCCAGCTTTGAAAATTGGCTTTGAAATTTGAGCAAATTGTATTACTCTATCTCCGCGGTCTGACCTAGATTATATATTATCAAGGCATCAGACCGCGCTTGTAGATTCCTCTTATTTTTTGGAGGGATAAGGAATATATGCCGAGGTGGCGAAATGGCAGACGCACTACCTTGAGGTGGTAGCGAGAGCAATCTTGTATGGGTTCAAGTCCCATCCTCGGCACCATATATACCTATACACAGAGCGGACGCTTAGCTCAGTTGGTAGAGCATCTCGTTTACACCGAGAGGGTCATAGGTTCGAGTCCTATAGCGTCCACCAGTACACGCGAGCGTAGCGAGTGTGGCAGCCCCTTCCCTCTCTTAATAGCCGCCCGTTCCCACCTCTGGTTTTTTGTATTTTAAAACAGCCCAAC
>JAHFJT010000004.1:18730-20692 GCA_023245695.1 Candidatus Peregrinibacteria bacterium
ACGTTTCCGTCAGGCTGTCTTGAGTGTGGCATATAATGTTTCTGCGCGATAACGTTTATTAGTTTGCGCTTGTCTGTACGTTTACCGTAACTTTTGTGCTGGCTTTTCCGTTGGCATTTATGACCCAAAAATCAACTGAGTAGGTTGTATTTGGAGCGAGTCCACCAATAGATAGCTTATTTTTCATTGTTTTTTCGAAGTAGTCTTTGGCATATTCTCCGCCTTCGTTTGGTGCTTTGTAATTGTATGTTACGATATTACTACTGCCTGTATATGCTCCAGGTAATACCTCGAAGGTCACGCTGTTTTTTGCAATGGATGAGACGTTTACCGTTGGACGATCTGGATTTGCGGTGAGTCCTGAAACCTTGATAGTTGTTTTTTCGCTCGCCTTTTCGTTCTTATTTTCCACCCAGAAGGTGAATGTATAGACGGGAGTGTCTGTGGCATCAATTTTTGGATTGACGTGATACGTGGTCGTCCAAATATCCCCCGGTTTCTTATCTTGGATGTTTGTTGATCCGCTTTCAGTCATTCCGTTGTTTGGATTCGTGAATGAGCTTAAGACTGAGCTTAGCGCGCTATCTCCCGTGTAGCTTGGTAACTTCACGGCGAACGTGATGTCGCCGTAGGTTTGCGCACTTACTTGGACGCTAGGTGCTGAAGGAGTGACGCTTTCCTTTGCTTGATTCATATCTACCTGGTCAAAGCTTCCTACTTTTTGATCAATGATGAGCATAGCACGGTACATATTGTTGCTAATTTCTCCTCGGGTGATGAATGCGCCTGGGTAGTATTTATTTCCAGCAATGTCGAGGATCTTCATCGCCTCAGCGACGAAAAGAAACTGACCGTACCACTGTCCGAAATCGATATCGATGTAGGCTGATGTCTGTGCTGACGCATTGATGGCAGGCGGGAAGCCTTGTGCGCTCATGAGCATTTTGATAGCCTCGACTTTGTTGATGGCTTGTGATGGACGGAATTTTCCGTCGTCGTAGCCACTCACCCATCCTTTTTCTTTCGCGAAACATACATACGATGCGTACCAGTCATTCTTCACATCTGGAAAACAGTTATTGTATTTGACTGCATCTGGTTTGGCATATCCTGCGCCACCGACGAGAATCTTCAAAAGTTCTGCGCGGTTGATGGTGTTGTTTGGCTTGAAGGTTCCGTCGTCGTAGCCGCTGATTACGTTCTTAATGTGGAGGTATTCGATAGCTGTCTGATACTGATGACCATTGATATCGCTCAATGGAACTAGGCTGGTCGGCATTGCAAATGCAGATGCGGCGCTCTGGAGCACGATGGCTCCGACGAGAGAAATTTTGGCGAACGTGTTCATACGAATGGGGATAAATGAGTACTGCTGTTTCGCTAGAGTATACGACCAGCTTATGTAAAAGTTACACTTGTGGTGATATTTCAGCTATACTTAGCTTATGGAATTTCCCGTCAAATTACCACCTCCATTTCCCGAAAAGGCTCTTGAGTTGCAGATTTTTCCTCAGGATATCACCGAGCAGTTTGTGCGTGGAACAGGGAGTGGTGGTCAAAAAATGAACAAAACATCGAGCTGTGTAGTGCTGCGGCATGTGCTTTCTGGGGTTGAAGTTCGCTGTCAAAAGCATCGTGAGCAGAGCGCGAACCGGCTCTCGGCGTACAAATTGCTGATTTTGAAAATTGAAGAAAAGGTGAAGGGCGCTCAGTCTGACCGTATGAAGAAAATTTTTAAACTGAAGAAGCAAAAACAGAAGCGCTCCAAGCGTGCTCAGGAGAAGGTTCTCAAAGCGAAGAAGTTGCGAGGGGAGGTGAAGGTCCTGAGAAAGTCTGTGGGCGGACAAGAACATTTTTGATGCCTTTCCAAAAAGTGCTATTATCCCTGCATCGCGGACGATTAGCTCAGTTGGTTAGAGCGTACGATTCACATTCGTAAGGTCACTGGTTCGAGCCCAGTAT
>JAHFJT010000087.1 GCA_023245695.1 Candidatus Peregrinibacteria bacterium
GACACTTCTTTTTTGGGGAAAATTATTATGGGTTCGACGACGCGTTTCTCGCAGCCCTCAGACTTCTTAGCATATTCTCACAATCACCAGAAAACGTCTCAGAACTCTTCGAAAAACTTCCAAAAATGTTCACGACACCCGAGTTCAAACTCCGCTGCCCAGACGATAAAAAATTCCAGATCGTCAAAGAACTCACCGAGCACTTCTCAAAACTCTACCCATGCATCACGATCGATGGTGTCCGTGTAAACTTTGACACCAGCTCATGGGGTGCGATTCGCTGCTCAAACACCAGCCCAAATCTGACCGCACGTCTCGAAGCTCCAACCCAAGAACGGCTCAACGCGATCACGCAAATCTTCCTCGAACAACTTCAGAAGTACTCAGATATTAACCTCGCAGCCTTCCATGAAGTTGATTAAGCATCATAAATACTGGCGTGCGCTGGAAATCCTTCCGGGCGCACTCACGTGGTCGGCACTTATCCTGCCGGTCGTACTCTCATTTTACATACCCGAGTACGTCGCCCTCTTCGCGATCATCTACACAACCTACTGGCTTTTTCGCTCTATCAAGCTCTCTTTCGACCTCATTCACGGATACCGTCGCACAAAAATTGCTCAGAGCACCGACTGGAACGAGCTCCTCGACTATATCGAACACCCCGAACATCTCGATACGGCTACCCAGAATCTTGCAACCCGTCGAACCGTCGAAAACCGCAGACTAGAGACCGTATACCGCGAACTCACGTCAGAAATAACCCACCTAAAAAGTATCGATCAGTACAAAAAACCGTCCGAGATTTACCACGCCATTCTCTTCGTCACCTACAAAGAACCTCTCGAGCTCGTTCGTGAATCTATTCGCTCATACACCGAGAGTACGTTCTCCCCGAAAAAGATGATTTTTGTGTTTTCTGGTGAAGAGAGTGACAAGGAAAATGCTGAGAAATATGCGGCTCTCATGCAAAAAGAATTCGGCGCGAAATTCCACGAATTTATCGCCACCATTCATCCAAAAAACCGTCCGAACGAAATTCCTGGCAAGTCCGCAAACGCGACCTGGGCTGCCCACAACCTTCAAAAGTACCTCGACGATCATCACATCGACTACGAAAATGTCATCCTCTCAAACTTCGACGCCGACACCGTCGCCGATAAACAGTACTTCTCCGAACTCACCTTCCGCTACATCGTCGAAGAAAACCGCAGCACGAAGACCTATCAGCCGACTCACTTTTTTCACAACAACATCTGGGAAGTCCCAATGCTCATTCGCATGATCTCACTTTCCTCGACCTTCATCCGTCTTGCCGAGTCGATGAATCCTGAAAAATACAAAAGCTTTTCCAGCCGATCGATGGGCTTCCAGAGCGCGGTAGATAGCGATTTCTGGGATCCGATGGTGATTCCAGAAGACTCACGTCAGTACTGGACCTCGTACATCAAATACCACGGAAACAACGAACTTGTGCAGGTCTATACGCCCGTCTACATGGATGCCGTACAGTCAAAAACCTACGTCGGCACCTTCAAAGACCAGTACAAACAACTCCGCCGTTGGGCTTGGGGTGTCACCGATTTTCCATTCGTCGCACTCAATCTTTGGTACAGCAAAGAGATTCCTCGAATGAAAAAATTCACCTCCATTTTTACCCTTCTCCAGGATCATTTTTACTGGGCTACCACAGCGATTCTCCTCGCCTTTACGGGCTACCTGCCAAATATTTTCAACACGGAATTCCGCACCACGGTCCTCTCTCACAACGTTCCGCAACTCGCCTCCACCATTCTCAATATCTCCGCAATTGGTATCATTATCTGCGCATTCTTGAGTTACCAAGTCCTCACGCTCGGCAAACACATCGGCTTCTGGCGCCGCATCTCACTCGGCATTCAGTGGCTCTTTGTGCCGATCACCAGCATCTTCCTCACCGCCATCCCCGCCATCGAGGCCCAAACCCGCCTCCTCCTCAATAAGCGTCTGGATTACCAAGTGACGACGAAGGTGCGATAAATAAGATTAGAGAGAAGGTGGAGCTGAAAGATAGATAAGCCCACTATCACGAGCATAAGCCTCATGGCTCACATCCTCACCCATCCACTCAAGAGGTGTAAATTTCATAGCATCTTCCAATGTTTCAAATTCAACCTCTGCAAGAGTAAAATCATGGAGCCTGTCTTCATATTTTTTGATAGCAATTTTTGGCAAAACAGATATGGAATACTTTTGAAAAACAATAGAATTTCCAATAGACGACTTTAAAAGAGCTGTGAATTCTTTTTCGCTTATTTGAGCCTTAAAAGAATCCCTAACCCATGCATGATCAGCAACAACCTTCCGCTCTAGCTCACATAAATCACCTTTTCGCTGAATTCTAAGCTCAATGTAATTATCGACAAACAGGTAATATCGTTCACAACGAACCGACTCCATCAAAGAGATCTCTGACGGGAAGGTCTTCACGAGAAATTTTCGTTCAATCTCCTGAAAATTGGAGAAAATATTCATGTTGTAATAACATAACAAAATAAATTAATTGACAAGTATCATATTGAGGGGATGATATAAGTGAATTTATGACCCCATCATGAACAATCTATCTGAGCGAAACACAAGTACGCAACTAGATCTCGAAAATGTAGATACATTTGTTTTTGATTATGGCGGTGTAATCTCATTCCATTACTGCGAACCTTGGCAAGGAAATCTTGCACAATTATTAAAAACATCACCAAAAGAAGTGAGAAGCCTGTTATCGGAAACGTCGATATGGGGCAGAGCATATCGCCTAGGAAGAATGACAAGAGAAGATTTTTGGAGACTTATATGCGATAAAACAAGCGCAGTAGATAACGATATAGAGGCACTAGAATATAATTGGGCAAATTCATACCAGATTGATGTGCGCATGGTACGTCTAATGCAAGAATTGAGAGATAAGGCGAGGGTTAAAGTGGGCATACTTTCAAATAGTGACCACTATCGACATAGGCATATTGAAGAAACATATCATCTATCACAAATAGTAGATTTTAGCGTGTCATCTTGCCAACACGGTATAGTTAAGCCTGAAAAAGAGGCATATCTCAAAGCTCTTGAGATCGCAAACAGGAAAGATACTCCGGATAAAGTCCTATACATAGACGATAGAGAGAGGAACGTTCTCCCAGCAATTGAACTTGGCATGAAAGGATTTACATTTACGGATTACGAAAGTTTTAGAGACGCAATTGCAAAAAAACTTAGAGAAAAATATGAATTAACCACTACCCTATAATGCTAACAAATACTCGCTGGAAAATAGGCATATTAATGTTTCTCGGAATTGTAATAAATTACATGGACCGAGTAAATATATCACATGCAATCATACTAATTGCTAAAGAGATGCACCTATCATCAATTGAGCAAGGCATCGTGCTTTCGCTATTCTCTTGGGGGTACGTGTTATTTATGCCTGTAGGAGGCTGGTTAGTAGATAAATATGGTCCAAGAATAATGAATGCGATAGCTTGCTTAGCATGGTCTGGTTTTACCATCTTAGGCGCTATTAGTGGTGGATATACAACCTTCCTAATAAGTAGATTATTACTAGGAGCAGGAGAAGCACCAATATTTCCAGGAAACGCACGAGTAGTCAAAACATGGTTTCCAATTCAGGAACGAGGAAGAGCAACTGCATTATTTGACGTAGGATCATATGTTGGCGCAGCCTTAGTAGCTCCACTAATAATCTACATGATGCTACGGATTGGATGGCGCTCCTCATTTATCATCTTCGGAATAGTTGGTGGACTATGGAGTATAGCTTGGTATCTATATTATCGAGAACCGGAAAAGCACCCTGGCGTATCGTCAGAGGAAATTGCATACATTGAAAAGGGTGAAAATATCGAGAATAAAGACGCAAAGCACAACCTATCCTTCTGGAGTCTTTTAAAATATAGAAAAATTTGGGGAATGGCGTTGGGATTTTTCTGCTACAACTATATAAAAAACTTTTTCTTAACTTGGTTTCCCAGTTATCTTATAGCGGAAAAGGGATTTAGCTTTATAAAGGTTGGAGTCGTAGCATTAATTCCTCCAATGTGTGCAATTATTGCAGAATTGCTCGTAGGGCATCTAACAGATAAGCTCATAGAAAGAGGAGTAAATGTAACAATAGCTCGAAAAGCACCCTTATGCATTGGAATGCTCCTCTCTTCAGTAATTATCTTGGCAGCCTTCACGCAAAGCAGCCTGTGGACCGTCGTATTTTTATCATTAGCATATGCTGCTGTTATCTCTGCATCGACAGGAATATGGGCCATACCAGGTGATATAGCTCCTAGTAAAAATGAGGTAGGTCGCATTGGAGCAATTCAAAATACCTTTTCCAATATAGCAGGAATCGTCGCGCCAATAATTACAGGTGCACTTTTTGGAATTACCAAGTCCTTCGTATTACCACTGGTTATTTCTGGCATTCTGGCGATTATAGGAGCCTTATCCTATTGGTTTATAGTAGGAGAACTCAAACCATTAGTAATCAAAGCCAAGCAGGCGAGATAATTTTGCGTAACCTCTGTGTAAATTAGAGTACTGAGGGTGAGCTAAAATTTCAGATATGGGTATCCATTTACCCTGCGATGCCTCTTTTTCTTGTATATTGTAGTTAGCATTCGGATCCCCACGGAATGGATACCAAGATGTAATATCAATATGACCTGCATTAAGCCCTTGAGTTAAAGTCTGAGTAAGAAAAATTGGGTTTTGATATAAAGATTGGGGATTTTTTATACCCAACTCCTCACGGAGTTCATCTGAAGCGGCTTGCTCAAGAGTAACTCCAAAATCTACGTGACCCCCTGGGGGCAACCACATTTGGGCCTTTTTATGATTTATTAAAAATGTTGATCTGAAATCGGGAGATAGAACCGGACAAAGCACCCCAAGATGCCGATCCATATTATGGGGTTTATTTAATGAAGATGATTCCTTTAACCACTTAAGGACA
>JAHFJT010000005.1 GCA_023245695.1 Candidatus Peregrinibacteria bacterium
GCACCTCACAATCTACAATCGACGTCTCGAAATCAGCATCATGCGACTCGTAGGTGCGGCACCGATTTTCATCCGACTCCCCTATTTATTGGAAGCCATCTGGGCAAGTCTCATCGCAATCATCCTGAGTTTTGCGGGATTTATGATCATGACCAAAACCGCCCTTCTTCCAGAGATTAATATCTTTTCTTCAACATTTACGATTCCCTTCTTGTGGCTCTTCATTATAGAAGTGCTCGCTACGCTCGCACTCACCACCCTCAGTAGCTACGCCGCCGTAGAACGCCACCTTCGCAAGCACATGATCCTTTCATAATGGACTCACGCTACCACCACGCCACCGGCCTGGTTCTCAAACACTACACCCTCGGCGAGTCTGATCGACGGGTCATCTTCCTGATTCCAGGTTTAGGAAAAATTGCCGCAAAGGCTCGCGGTGCCAAAAAACTCACCTCGCCTTTTACGAGTCGCCTCTCTCCTCTGAATATCTGCCAACTCCTCCTCTACAAAACTCCCGCGAACTCCTGGACCGTGACGCAGTGTCAGACGCAGGAACGCTTTCCTGAGCTCCAAACGAACCTCCTCAAGTCCTCACTCGCTCTCAGTATGATGGATATCGTCCACCGCTGTACCGAAGAAGGACATATCTCAGACCCCACCTCCGACAGCCTCTATCGCCTCACGACACAGACCCTCCAGACGATGAACACCCTCAAAGACGAGGTCAAGGCTCACCTCCTTTTTCAAACGTATCAGATCCAGATACTCGATATTCTCGGCGTACTTCCATCATTTTCCACCTGCGCAAAGTGCCACAAAAAGATCGACCTCGAAACCCTCGAAGGATGGCATCCGCTCGAGCTTCTTTGCACCACCTGTTCCCAGGCCGCCAATCACCTCGCCTACGACCTCTTCGACAACACCTACCTCAAGCTCCTGAACTTCATGAGAAAAAGCAGCATCCAGGAGATGCTCAATATCAAACTCACGCCAATCCAGAGCAAAACTATGACTCAGATTCTTCTAATGTTGTGGAAGGCGCAGGCGTTTTCGATCCCGAAATCGATCGATGCTCTCGAGAGTCTTCACGCATGACATGCACGACACCCGTGATACCTTCGAGCTGTCGAAGAATTTCGTCGAGCTGTTCATAGCCATCCACCTCCAGAAGAAGTGATCGCAGCACGAACTTCTCATCCTGATGCTTCAGAGAAAAGTCGAGAATATTGACGTTCAAGTTCGCGATGACATTCGTGACATCCCGAATGAGACCGATACGATTCACCGCCTCTACGAGAATTCGAACACTGTATTTTTGCGTGCCACGCTGACCCGTAATCCACTTCGCATCGAGAATACGAGCGGGATTCGAGCTCTGCAAATGTGTACAGTCGATCCGATGAATCGAGGCGTGCTGTCGAGTCACGTACCCCACAATGCGCGTCCCCTCTTCGGGCGTGCAGCACTGCGCCATACGAACCGGAAGGCCAGCCTCTCCACCGAGCAGAATTTTTTTCTCGATCGGAAGTGACGTCGAGATAACCTTGAGCGGTGTCGGCGTCATGGGATCCATAAGATCTTCATACGAGAAAAGTTTTTTCATCACGGTATGCACCGGAATCGAACCATTTCCCACACCCTCCAGAATTTTCTGACGATCACTCACGGAGAGTGTCTTACCGCCATACGTTTTCAGAATACTCATCTGGTCATCGAGTGACGCCTTATTCAAACGTCGGAGGTGCTTGTTCAACAAATCACGCCCCTCACGAAGACTCAATTCACGATTTTGACTCTTGAACCAGACCTTGATTTTTTGTCGAGCAGAAGCCGTTTTAACAAAACTCAACCACTCAGAACGTGGATTCGGTTTTGGTTTCAAGACGACCTCCACCACATCACCATTTTTGAGCGTGGCATTCAAAGGTACAATCGTTCCATTCACGCGAACCATCGCGCAACGATGACCCAGATCCGTATGCACACTGTAGGCAAAATCGACCGGCGTCGAGCCTGAAGGAAGATCCTTCACCTCGCCATTGGGCGTGAAGACAAAAATGCGATCCTGAAAAATATCGATCTTGAAATCATTCAGCTCATTGTCGGTGTGATGCTCATCTTTATAGTCGGTCTCATGTACACGGATCAGTCCGCGCAACCACTCAATCTGACGTCGCAGACGTTTATTTTGCACCTCAGAGTCCGAGGCATCCTGCCCCTCCATCAGATCCATAATCGTACTCTTCTCAAACTGCGTCGAGAGGCTTCGCGTGTCTTCGTAGAGCCAGTGGGACGCTATACCAAACTCCGCTTCGCGGTGCATAAGCTCAGAGCGAATCTGAAACTCAACCGGCTGATTCTTCAGGCCGGACGTCGAGGTAAAGATCGCCGTATGGAGACTCTGGTACCCGTTCGGTTTCGGTACAGCAATGTAATCTTTGAATCGACCTGGAATCGGTGTCCATCGATTGTGAATCATTCCGAGAATCGAGTAAAGCTCCTCCGTCGACTCCTTCGCATTTGCAAAAACAGTCGGCACAATAATACGAATTGCAAAAATATCGTGCAGATCCGAGATCTGATCGGTACTCTTTCGTCGCATCTTTCGATAGATACTATAGATACTCTTGGTACGATTCGTGACGCGGCACACGATGCCTTTTTGGTGGAAAAACTTCACGACTTCTTCCTGGAAACTATCCAATGCCTCTCGTCGCTCACGTCCAAACTGCTGGAGCTGCTGCGCAATACTCGCATACTGCGTTGGGTTGAGCTGCGCAAAAGCCAGATCTTCGAGCTGCCACTTGATCGAGTACATACCCAAGCGAGACGCTACCGGTGCGTAAATTTTCAAAGACTCCTCAGCCAAGCGAGTCTGCTCCTCGGGTGAGAGATCTTCGAGTGCGTGCATTTCCTGGAGACGATCGGCGAGACGAATAAGCATCACACGAATATCCTGCGCCATCATCAAGATCACCTGACGAAGCACCTCCATATCATTTCGAGAAAAATCGGGTTTCAGCGCATTCACCCGATACAAAAAACCAAGGAGTCGATGAACCGGCGCTCCGAATCGCTCCATAATTTTTTCTCCATATCGATCCAAAGAAAGACGAGCACCAAAAAGTAACCCGGCCACCATCGCATCTTCGTCGGGACTGAGATCAAGCAGGTAGTGAAATACGTCTTCCGCTCGCTGAAGACTCTCGGGCTGTAGCTCCTGAATGAAATCTCGCGCAGCATGAATCCGGTCAAGATTCACCTTCAATCCCAACAGTGAAATTTTTCGCGGTAAGTCATCTATCGCGTTCATGTCTCTATTATGCGGCGTACATCATGGAAAACAAGCGGAAATACGAACCTAAAGCTGAATTTCCAGTGGACACGATTTAATGAATCCCAGTAGCAAAATCGACAGGATTATAGAAGCCCGACGAGGCATTTCGTGTGAGTGGCGCCGGGAGCGTATTCGAAGGCGGTGTGCCCTCATATTTAATGATATCGATATCTGAGTTCTTGATATCAAAGACCTTCACGCCCTTCACAAGCGCCTCTTGGTTGGCCTTGATATCCTTGATACGCGCGGCAAGCTTGATGAGCGCCACCTGATAGAGTTTGTCGATACGTGTGACGGCACCCAGCTGAGCTCGCAGCTCGACCTCATCTTTACTCGCTTGAATATAGTCCTCGAGCGCCTTACGACTCTCGCGTGGAAGAAACACCGCGAGATTCGCATTGAAACTCTTCTGAAAAGTATTCGTCCGATCTCTCGCAGGAGCAACGTGCGTCTGAAGGGTCAGGACTTCCTTGGCAGCTAAGGCACCCAGCTCTTGAGCGCGAGCATAGAGAACATCAAAATCTTTGATGAGCTGATCCAAGGGTGCGCGTCGATCAGCACTCTTATCCAAAACAGTATGAATATCAGTATTCAAGGCACTCTGAATCTGCCGGATGGTATCGATATACACCTCGATTCGATCATACATCTGCCCACGGAAACCAAAGTGGTAAGCAGCGGTCAAGCCGGATGTGTCGGCACGAATGACAAAAAACTGGGTCGGCAACGACCCACCAAGCATGTATGCCACCTCGATCGACGGCGGATATGAGAGATGCCGCGTCGGATAGAAACCAAAAAGGTACGCCGCATTGATATCGGCAGTAGTTGTCTCAGTTGGACGGAGTGTCGTCAGAGGCGCAGAGACAGCAGAACCCCCACCAAAAGGCCAGTGGGTCTTGATCGCGTTCCAGCCACCGAGCGAGAAAAACAATCCCACAGCAAGAACAATGATAAGCACGATGCCACACCCCTTCAGGTTACCCTGTCGGATTCCTGCGGCCTGGAGAAGGTGCTTCACGATATCTCCAAACGAGTTCGGCTCATCGACATCGTCGAACTCCGGAAGTTCATCTTCCACACTCGAGGCAATCTCGGAGGCGATGCTCGCGATCTTCTTTTCAGGTTTAGAGTCAGCTTTTGCCTCAGACTTTGGGGCCGGACCTTTGACCTCGTCCTGCTTTGGTTTGTGTTCGTCTGTCATGGCGGAGAATTAGTATCATAGAATTATACCACAAAATAAGCCGAAAAGCCACTCTGATTTGAGTCAAAAAGGCCTGTTTTGGCACAAAAAACCTGACAAGACAGCCACTGTTGCTTTACTATAGCGCAAGCTAAAACCACTCATTTTTACCCCTTTTACCACTATTCTTCTATGAATACTGTGCTCATTGCACTCGGCGTCAGCGTTCTAGCGCTGGTATATGCCGCTTTTCTTATTATGTGGGTTATCAAAAAACCTACCGGTAGCGCTGCGATGCAGGCGATCGCCAAGTCAATTCAGGAAGGCGCCAAAGCCTACTTGAACCGACAGAGCATGACGATGGCCTTTTTTGCCATTATCATCTTTGTACTTTTGGCCGTCTTTATGCCAAAGGGACAGTACAACAACGGTCTCTGGACCGGAGTCAGCTTCATTTTTGGAGCCCTCTTTTCTGCACTTGCTGGATACATCGGTATGAACGTCTCTGTTCGAGCCAATGTTCGAACGGCTGAAGGAGCACGAAAAGGACTCAAGGAAGCCCTGAACATCGCCTTCCGTGGTGGTGCCGTCACAGGTCTTTCTGTTGTAGGTCTCGCTCTTCTCGGCGTAAGTGGTTTCTACTACCTCTTCACCAGTGTGTTGAATATTCCAGTCGATCAGTCAACAAACATTCTCGTCGGATTCGGTTTTGGTGCTTCATTGATTTCACTCTTCGCCCGTGTCGGTGGAGGTATCTTCACGAAGGCAGCGGACGTGGGTGCTGATCTCGTTGGAAAAGTTGAAAAAAATATTCCTGAGGATGATCCAAGAAATCCAGCCGTGATCGCTGATAACGTTGGAGACAACGTCGGTGACTGTGCTGGCATGGGTGCTGACCTCTTCGAAACCTACGCTGTGACACTCATCGCCTCGATGATTCTCGCAGCATCGACGCTCACGGGATCTATCGGTGCAAGTGGCGTCGTCTTCCCTCTCGCGCTTGGATCAGTCGCCGTGGTCGCCTCAATCATCGGAACCTGGTTCGTCCAGCTCGGAAAAAAAGAGAACATCATGGGTGCCATGTATAAGGGTATGATCGCAACAGGAGTTATCTCCGCAATTGGATTCTACTTTGTCACCGTAAATATGATCGGCGATATGATGATCTTCTACGCATCACTCGTTGGTATCGGTATCACGTTCTTCATCAACATTATTACAGAGTACTACACCGCAAAAGAGTACCGTCCAGTAAAGGCAATCGGCCGAGCATCACAGACAGGTGCAGGAACAAACCTCATCGCAGGTCTCGCCGTTGGTCTTGAGTCCACGATTCTCCCAACACTCGTGATCGTGGTAGGTATCTACCTCGCATACTACTTCGGTTCTCATTCTGCAGCAGTATCAAGCGGTATTTACGGTATTGCTATCGCCGCTGTTGCGATGCTTTCTACCACAGGCATGGTGATCGCTACCGACTCATATGGTCCTATCACGGATAACGCTGGTGGTATCGCTGAGATGACGAAGCTTCCACCAGAAGTTCGAAAGATTACTGACGAACTCGACTCTGTTGGAAATACAACAAAGGCAGTCACGAAAGGATACGCGATCGGTTCAGCCGCACTCGCTGCGCTCGTGCTCTTCCAGGCCTTCACCTCTGAACTCGCAAAACACGCTGGTGGTGAGTCCTTTCTCTTCAACATCGATGACCACATCGTCTTGATCGGTCTCTTCATCGGTGGACTCCTTCCATTCGCATTTTCATCTTCATGCATGCGCTCTGTCGGAATCGCGGCTCACGCCGTCGTCGAAGAAGTTCGAAAGCAATTCAAGGAAATTCCAGGTATCATGGAGGGCACAGGAAAACCTCTCTATGGACGATGTGTTGATATCGTCACCAAGGCTGCTCTCAAAGAAATGATCGTTCCAGCCCTTATGGCTGTCATCTCTCCAGTAGCCGTCGGATTCATACTCGGTCCACGCGCACTCGGAGGCATGCTCGCAGGCGTGATCTTGAGTGGCTTCTTGATGGCGCTCTTCATGTCCACCGGTGGTGCGGCATGGGACAACGGAAAGAAGTTCATCGAAGACGGAAACTACGGTGGCAAGGGCTCTGACGCCCACAAGGCCGCAGTCGTCGGCGACACCGTCGGTGATCCGTTCAAGGACACCGCAGGTCCTGCGTTGAACGCCCTCATCAAAGTTATCAATACGATTGCCGTGTTGATCGCTCCTATCATTGCGACGACGTACCTTCTTAAGTAATAGAAAAAGGGAAGGGTTATCCTCTCGGGGAACGGCTTCGGAAATCTACGATTTCCTGCAGGTTGTTCCCCTCGACGCTTACCACTTCCCTTTTTTAGTGCCATAATCAGAATTGCATTAGTACGTCCTTAATCACACGCACCCATGGCCCTCGAAGCAACCCACATTCGTTTCGCTCTCGACTTGAAAGATATACATCAGGTCACGGCAACAGAAAAATACCTTGCTGGAACCATCTACCCCGATAGTCGATATGTCACGGGTGTAGATCGCAAAATAACTCATCCGACAAACGGCATTGATGAAGAACTCATCGTATCAGACGACTTTAGAAAGGGCTGGTTTACACATCTTCTGTGCGACAAAATTCACGCCGAAGTTTTGACGAGGGAATTTTCTGAACTCTTCGCAGATGTTACGGGTACCGATGAGCGCTGGATTCGCCAGACTGCTCTCAAGATTCTTACCGACATGAACGATGCGACCAAGTGTGATATTCACATCTATTTGCCGCTTTTGGCGTATGCCGAAAATCCCTGTGATGAGGATCTACAAAAGATCTCGAGTTTTAATACAATATTCCAAAATCTCTACTCACAGGTTCCGGCCATTGCTATCGAGGACTACACTAAAATGTGGGAAAAACTCGGCATCGAAAGAACCCTCGCCATAAAGGTACAAGAAACAGCCGAGTCCTACAAAACCATGAGCCACATCATGAAGCTCATTCCCGATATTTACCCAGAAGTATTGGCTAGGGCAAAGGCTTTGATCTAGAAAAACCAAGAAAGTATGCTATCATAGCACCCACTAAAATAACCATATGAATCACCCCCTTTCCATTGCAGAAACGCCGACCGAGATCGTCGATCCTCTCTCGATAGATATGGATATTGGATTCGAACTTCTGTGTATCGCAGAACGGGATAATGCAGACTCGCTGGCTCATGCTCGAGTTATGCTTTACACCAAGAATGGACTTCCTATTCGTGGAAATGAAATATTGCCAACGCTAGTGCAGCAAGCACACGCTGCACGAGAAGTACTCGCAAAGAAAAAAGCCAATGGCTCACAAGACCCGGAACTCCGTGAAACAAAAACACAGCATGGAGCGATATGGAACATATCATACAAACTCCTTGATGACGTCGTCGTCAAAACATACGAAAGTGATAGCGGCGAAATCGCCATGGTTCACATTACCCCAGACGGCAAAATACCATGGCACTATATCTCCACAGGCGCACTAGTTATTGCCGAGGATGATACAGAAGAAATGGGCGCTCAAACATTTGAAAGACTCATTGATCAATCAGCTCCGCTTATTCAAGAGATCCAACAAAGTATCGGAGAGATGACGAATACATTGAGAAAAATAACAGACACACTGGAGAATACATAACATACAAATGCTAAAAAACCCTCTTCGCTCAATTTCTCAGAGTTCTCCTCGTTCTGATCTGCATCGCTAAAAAATCCTCACGGCATCTTCCAAAACAACAAAACCTGCCTGGCGCACGGCATCAATAATATGCTGCCTTTCTGCCATAGCATGAACCTCAACCACCTCCTTGCGGCCACCATAGACCATCACGACGGCTGGCTGCGCGTTAAGAAAGGCATTTCCATTCTTCAGAAGAGATTGAGATGCTGGTCCAAATCGTGGATCCATAGAAGAAGAACAGTCGACAATAACTTTTTTAAGGGTACGAGGAGCCATGCAGTTAAAAGTACAATATAAGAGAGAGATATATCAGATTCCAGGAGAGAAAGCTACGGAATTCCTTGCCGAGACAAAGATTGTGGCTGTAGGACTCGAAGGCGCAACCTCGCCATTTATAGACGTTCAATTTTCTGGCGAATGCCATCAGAAATAATTCGAGCTTCGCTCATCTGCTGAAAGCGATCTTCACCCAAGGTATCAATAAGTGACGCGACTCCGTGCGGATCACGCAGCGCAATCTGAACGAGTCGAGTAGCCTGATGAGAAAGCGCGGGTTTGAAATCAGGGAAGTACCCTTTCATCGAGAGTGGTTGATCGCCAAACTCAAGATCGTCAGAAGTTTGACGTACGGAAAGAAGGTAAGGAGTTCCCGGATGAGCTCCTTCAAAAGCAGCAAACTGAGCGCGATTCAGCGTCCGAACGACTTTTAATTGAATACCTTCCGGGGGTGTAACGCCAAAATTTCTCATTAATTTCGAGTCACCCTTTTCACCATCAAGAGCAAAATCTGCAGATCTCTTCTCTGCAAAATGTCGAATCTGAAAAAGTTTTGGACCAGGCAAAACATTTCCTTGAAAAACAGCACCTTCAAATTGAAAAGCCTGTGAGTCAGGAAGCTGAGCAGCATCCTCTATCCAGCGACTCAATCTCAAACCATCCTCTGCATAGGGCCTCATGAAATCGCCCAGATATGCATATGAAAGTCGCCCCCGTCGATCAAAATCAAAAGAGAGATGTCGAAAATGATTTCGCTCAAGTTCATATGGCGTAGAAACGTCAACCATGCGGGCATCTTTTCTATTCGGATGCTGTGTGACCAGTGTTCTCGGATGCTTCGCAGGGCTCAGATATGGAGCCACGGAAACCGTAACCCGATCAGGATCATATCCATTACTCTCTCTTCGAGCATATTCCAAAACTCGTGGATCGTGACACTTTCGCCGGATCTCATCCACAACTTTTCTCACGCCAAACCAAGTCTGCTCCGCGATCATGGTTGGCATCGTATCCACCATCCCCGCCCAGTCAGATTGTTCGCTCGTTCTTACGATCACCTTATCAGTATCAAAATCCTTACAGGCCGCCCACACTTTTCGACGAGCAGACCAAGAAAAACTCTCTCCGGGTTGAAGAATTTCAAATGGCAAAACACGATCAGCACCACCTGTGACATTTTCTCGAAAGTAGAGAAGTGAGCCATGCTTACCGCCAAACTCTTCGATGTGCTGCTTTAATTTAGCTTCCATAAGGCAAAATAAGAGGTTTTATAGTAATACTTTTAACAGAATTGTCAACGGGTGTATAATAGCCATGTCCACACACCTTCACCCTCCATCTCATGAGCTTCATGAAATACATTCCCGGGGTCGAGACGGCAAAAGAATTGGCAGCCAAACCATTTAGCTGGCTCAGGCAAAAAGGCAGCGAGGTATTTCATGGTGCCGTCGATAAAGTGATTGGCGGTGTTCAAGGTGCCACACGAATGGCACTCATGGCCGCACTCAAAGGCATGATGAGTATTCCCGTGATCGCCATGAAGGAGCCGAAGAGTGGTCACGACTAAAGAGCCTCGCATCCTTTCCACGCAAGACGATGGATCGTTTTGAGCGTATCAGAAAACTCCTTACTCTCAATAGAAATACCAAACATGTCGTGGTGAAGATTGAGAAGAAGCACTTTATTGTCAAAGATAGAGATCGATGAAAAAAGCGTTCCTATAGCAGAAGAAAACATACGCATATCTCGATGCTGAGACTTATTTTTTGGCTGATACGATGCGTGCGTCTTTGTATTTTCGGTAATGGCATACAGCATAATTTTTCTCTTCGCTCGTTCTCGAATAAAATCCTTCATAAAGTCGACACCCATACGCTCAAGATCGTTGTGCGCACAGAATTCATATACCGGTGTTTCACTTTCCAAAAGCCCAAGGTACGCTTTCCGGCAACCTTCAAGTCCTTCAAAAAACAATACCTTTGGAGGTGAACTGAACGGATTTTTGAATTCAGACAAAAGCGGAATCACCTTCTGAAGTATGAGCTGCTGAGACGATAGCTCCTTGCTTTTCTCCTGGTCAAGATCTCGTGGATCCGCATAAAAATAGAGCACTCTCCCCTTTTGCGAACGTCGCACGTATCCTCGCTTGAGAAGATTATCAAAGAGAAAAAGTACGGTCGCCTTCGGAAAACCCGTTTTCTTCGCAATGACAGAAGCGGGCTGGGTACCATACTCCAGAAGCGCAAGGTACGCCTTCGCCTCTTTATCAGAGAAACCAAGATCGGTAAGCTGTTTAATGATCATATCGTCAGTAATTAATGACGATAAATATATACATCCTATTTTATTAGCTGTAAATAGATGATATTTAGATATCAGTATTTAATAACAAAAAGACATGGATCGAATATATGATCAGAGATTATCACAGCTTTACATTGACTTACGGGCCAAGCCGCCGAGGCATCAAGCCGAGGCAATACAAAAAGTACCGACAGAAAAAGTAAGAGAATTTGGAAAAGATTCTACCCCAGCAGGACTACTCAGAATGTTCCGGGATAGACTTCATGAAATTTCACAGGACAATTTAAGTGACTTTGAAATTGGAAGAATACTCTTTGCCAATCAGCAAGAAGCAGCAATGAAATATTTTCAAAGGGCCGTCCAGCAAGGAAATGCAAGAGCCTATGCATATATAGGCGGCATGCATCTAGCAAAAGGAGGAATGCAAGAAGCATATACCGCACTTCAAAAAGGCACCGACTCTGAAGCCAAGTTACTGCTCAGTAACTATCAATCGCAAATAGGAAATCTCGATGAAGCGACGGGAACAATACAGGAGGCAATCAGAATGGCGACGCAAGAAGAAAATCCAGCAAAAGGAGGGATGTACAAAAATCTAAGCGCACTCCTCCTGCAACAAGGAAACCACGAACAGGCCCTAGAGTACGCATGGCCTGCAGCAAGAGGAGGATTTCCGGAAGCCTATCAAACTATTTGCGCGATATATCATGCGCTGGGAAATGACCGCCTCATGTGTGATGCCTTAAACGAAGCAGCGCGATTTGGCTATGGTCCAGCGATAGTGGCATCCGTGATCATGCTGCATGAAAGCGGAGAATCCAAAGAGGCAGAGGAAAATATGGCCCTTCTGGAAGAGACAGGCTATATGCCAAGGCCAGAAGAACAGAGTCAAATGGCATTCGCAAAAGCAGGAGGGCAAGTAAACCAATCGATAAACTAATTCCTTAATTTCATTCTCTATGACAACTCGAAATCAGGCATTCACCATTTTACAGAAGCACATCCACGACCGATTCCTGATTAATCACCATCTCAGTAGCGAAACCGTCATGCGAGCCTTTGCTCGACACTTCGGAGAGAATCAGGAGCTATGGGGTATCTGTGGTCTCCTCCATGATCTGGATTGGGAGTGCACAAAAGAAAACCCTTCCGAGCACACGAAAAAGGCTGCAGAAATATTACGCGCAGAAGGTATCGAAGAAGAAATTATTCATGCCGTTCAAGCTCATCATCCGACGGCAAGTGACATATGGCCATCAAATCTCATGGAAGAGTGCCTCTATACAACCGAAGAGCTCACAGGTCTCATTATAGCTTGTGCCCTCATTCAGCCAGATAAAAAACTGGCAAGTGTAAGCGAACAAAGCGTCTTGAAGAAACTCAAAAATCTCAACTTTGCAAAAGGCGTCAATCGAGAAATCGTCGGACGCGCTCCAGAAGTTCTCGGCATGACCATGGATCAAATCGTCGCCATAAGCCTGAAAGCCATGCAAGAAATAGCAAACGAGCTGGGGCTATAGCTCCCCTCTCCTTTTCCACACAACAAAAAAAGAGAGAATGATTGATGTTTCGAGGAGAACATTCTGCAGCCAATCTTTGATTGGCGAAGCCGTTCTTCGAGAAACTCAGTCATTCTCTCTTTTGTAATCTTTACTTCTTCGCAGCAGGCTTTGCGGCAGCAGCTGGGGCTTTTGCAGCGGCTCCGGCGGCAGGTGCGCCAGCGGCTGGAGTTGCGGCAGCGGCAGCAGTGGTTGCAGCGGCAGCAGTAGCAGCCTCATCCTCCTTACGTGGAGGAAGAACCGTGATAACTGGCTCATCGGCATCGAGCATGATATGAATCTTGTCAGAAACCTTGAGGTCTCGGACATGAATAACATCCTGGAAGGTCTTCAATCCAGAAACGTCAACAACGAGAGACTTCAAGAGATCGCCTGGCAAACATCGGACCTGAATTTCGTGATGTGTAAGACTCAAGACACCACCAAAGTCCTTGATCGCAGGAGCGATACCCGTAACTTCAAGTGGAATAGATGTGGTAAGAAGGTGATCCATTCGAACATTCAAGAAATCTACATGATCAATAGAGTCAGAGATCGGGTTGAACTGAACGTCCTGAACGAGAACCTTGAAAGACTTGTTGCCATCGAGGCTCATATCAATAAGGGAACTTTCACCAGCATCCTTGAAGATTCGTCGGAATGACTGGTACTCCATAGAGATCGAGAATGGAGCGCTTCCTGGACCGTAGACCACGGCAGGAATTCGCTTCTCTCGTCGGAGAGATGAAGGATTAAGATCTTTATCTCGTGTTTGAGCTTCTAAAACGAGGGTATCCATAGGATGGGGCGTAACAAAATACGTATAAAAAATTGACAAAGCGGGCGCATTGTAACGAAAAAACTGCCTTAAGACAAGTGCTTTTTGGCCTAAAGCGGCGAGGGGTTTGACGTCCCGAGTCAGCTTCAGTACAATCTCAAGTGCTCCGCCTGCAACCTTATTATATTACCGACCAAACCCATGGGAGTCTTCCAACAAGCCAAAGACATGTACAAGCTTCAGAAAGAGGCAAAAGCTATTAAAAAAGAGCTCGCCAATATCCACATCGAGGCTGAAGAAGATGGCGTCGTCGTCACCATCAACGCCGAAATGGAAGTGATCAACGTAACCATTTCTGATGAGGCCGCTCAGGACAAGGGCCGACTTGAAAAAAATCTCGTAAAGGCTTTCAACAAGGGCCTCAAGAAGGGTCAGGAGATCGCCGCAGAAAAGATGAAGGGTGTCATGAGCATGATGGGCATGGGCCAGGAAACAGCTGCAGGCGACGCACCTCCTCAGGCATAACTCCACAAGGCATAACCACAAACCTATGTCCTTCACTCCACTCACCCATCGTAAAAAAATGGGAAATCCCAACTCACGCCGAAATACGCTGATCATTATCAGCTGCCTTCTTGTGGGATTTCTCTTGTTCCGACACATGAAGTATACCCAGGCCGTAAATAATGGTCTTAATCCCGCGGACACCAAAACCCGAATTCTCCTTGTTCAAAAAGGCGACTCTGCCAAAACCGTAGGTCAGACGCTCGAGACGAAAGGCATTATCAAAAACGGCTCGTACTTCTCAGACTATCTCAGTTCGCAAAATCTCGGAGACAAAATTATCGCTGGAAGATTCGAGGTAAGCCCCTCGATGCCGATCAAACAGATCGCCGAAATCGTCACCGACTCCAAGCAGGCAAAAAATTATCTCACGGTTCCAGAGGGCTACACCATCAAGCAAATCGACAACAAGCTCACGGAACTCGAAATCATCAAGTCGGGTGACTTCATCGACGCAACCAAAAAATTTAGCAACTGGAGCCAGTATCCATTTCTTCCAAAACAGGAGATGCTCGGCAGCGCACTACCACTCGAAGGTTTTCTCTTTCCTGATACGTACAAGATCGACGCCGGAAACTTCACCTCCGACCATCTCATCGACAAGATGCTCACGAACTTCCAAAAGAAACTTCCATCAGACATCACCGCACAACTCTCAGCGAAAAATATCTCGCTCTACGAACTCATTACCACCGCCTCGATGCTCGAAAAAGAGGTAAGGCACGCGGATGACTTGCCTGTGGTCGCAGGTATTATTTGGAAGCGCGCCACAAGTGGCTGGTTTCTCAATATCGATGCGACCCTCCTCTATGATCTCAATCGGCAGAACCTCACCAAGGCCGATCTCCAGCAAGACTCCGCCTACAATACCTACACGCGAAAAGGTCTTCCCCCAGGCCCAATTGGCAATCCCGGCAGCAAGGCGATTCTCGCATCCCTCAATCCGCAGAAAACTTCACACTGGTTTTACATCACCGATCCAAAGACGGGAAAAGCCGTCTTCGCGGATACGAATGATCAGCAAAATAGGAATCGAGCGATCTACCTCCAGTAAAAAGGTTTCGATTTAGATGCCGAGCTCGTTATCGAGTTTACTATTCCACAGGTACCACTCGTCTGAGACAAAGGTGTCAGGAATCGGTTCGAGAACTTCAGGGCTCTGGTACTTCTGGTACGCCTGGTAGTCGACAGTATCCATAGAAAACTCCTGACCCGGAGCCACGTCCACAGACTCGACCTCGCGCTGCTTCTCGCCATCACTCACCAGGACAGCGACGTGCACGGTTCCTTTGAGCGTGCGCACGATCTCAGCGCCTTTGTCTGACGACGTATCCTCTACCTCGAAAACACCGCCTGTACTCGAGATGCGTAGGTTGGTCGTAAGAATACTGAGCTGCACACCTATATCGGTATAAGCCTCGGTGTTGTACCAAGCTTTTCCAGACTTCATCTGAATCTCGTACGAGTCGAGAGACTTCGTAGGAGCGACTTTCTGCAAGACGGTCGTAGTATTCTGATCGATGCGGAGCCAGAACTTCTGGAAAAAGCGGATCGACGCCCGACCGCCAGGGAGGGCGTTAATCTCATCTCCCTGCAAAACCCGGGTATTGTCGTAGGCTACATTCCAGTCATAGGTGCCAAACGGAAGAATCCTTGATTTTCCCTGTGGTGTAAAAAGGAATACGTCCATGGGCTCATGCTTTGTCACGATAGAGTGGTAGAGCTGAAGCGACAAAATCACGATCACCGCGAAAGCAATGAAGAGAAAAAGTGGAAGAAAGTAGTCGATCAATCGACGGCGCTGAACACGATGATGATAGGCTCGATAGGCCATGAATCGACGATAAAAATGAAAAATTATGCGAGACCCAACTCCTCTCGAATTGCAGCCAGGTCACGAACAGCACGCTGATCGGTCTGAAGCATTTTATGAATTTTGTTGCAGGCGTGAAGAACGGTCGTATGGTTTTTACCACCGAAGTCCGCTCCAATTTTCTCATAAGCCTCATCCAGTTCCTTCCGGATCAAGTACATACACATCTGACGAGGCACAAGAATTTCCTTCCGTCGATCATCTCCCACGAGATCTTGTTTAGAAATATTGTAGTACTTAGCAACGGTCGTCATGACGAGGTCGATATTCCGAACAAATCCACGAGTCGCTACCCCCTGTCGCTGCGCGCCCGCACCTAAGGCCCCCACAGGAACCCCACCAGGCATCGCACCCGTATATCGGCGTACCTCATTCGCATCGACCGCCTTGTGAATCTGACGAATTTTTTCCAGAGCGATCTCTACGGTCGGCTGAATCTTCTCGAGCTGCATACACGCAATAATACTCTTCAAAACACCCTCAAGATCTCGAACGCTCTCCTCCACGTGGTATGCCACACAGCTCAACACGTCAGGATCGATGATCACCCCCTCTTGCATACACTTATTTTGCAAAATCGCGAGACGCGTCTCATACTCCGGCGGTAGCACCTCCACGACCATACCCATACCAAATCGACTTCGGAGACGATCATCAAGATTCTGGAGCTCTTTGGGACCACGATCACTACTAATGATGATCTGTTTCCCGGCAGCATAGAGGTCATTAAACGTATGGAAAAACTCCTCCTGGCTCGACGGCCGTTCACCGAAGAACTGGATATCATCCACGATCAAACAGTCGACACGTCGATACTTTTCCTTGAACTCCTTCATCTTTCGACCACGGATCGCCTCGACCACCTCATTTACGAAGTTCTCAGAGGTAATGTACACGATGAGCATGTCCGGGTGATTCTTGATAATTTGATTGCCCGTGCCCTGCAGCAAGTGCGTTTTACCGAGACCCACCTGGCCATAGAGAAAGAGTGGATTGTAAATACCACCCGGGCTCGTAGAAACAGCCTGAGAAGCTGCATACGGAAGACGATTGTTGCGTCCTGGGATGAATGAATCAAGTTTGTATCGCCCCTGAAGGGTTCGACTTCGCAGACCATCACCGAAACTCACCTCCTGGCCACCGGCAACCCGTCGCATTTTCTTGGTAGGCTCGGCCTTAAGCTCAATCTTGCGCTCATCGTCGGTATTGGCCAGAGCGGCATCGACCTCAAAGGTCACCTGCTGGAGATCCGTGAGCTGCGTCTTCAGGATATCCATAATCCGCGCACCGTACTGCTTCTGGACCTGCTCCTTCGCAAAGACATGCGGCATACCCACCACAAAGTTCCCACCCTCGTACCGGAGCGGCGCGGTATTCTGAAACCACGTCACAAAAACCGTTCGAGCCATCGTTTGCTCGATAACTTTCAGAGCGCCTCTCCAAATATCTTTGAGATCTTCCATGGTCAAGCGAAAAAGAGGTGGGGGTGTGCGTCTAAACTTTTTCTAACAAAATTATAAAAAAATTCTTGCGCTGGAACATAGTACCACCACCAAGACCCCATTCAAGAGTTTTGCACAAAAACTATAGAGCGACACATCTATTGCACCTACTATGCAAGTCGAATGATGTCCTTGTATGTCACGAGCAAAATCAAGACGAGAAGAAAAATCGCGCCAATCGCATGGATCACCTGCTCAACTCGCGGATCTACACGCCGTCCGAGCACCACCTCGATGACAATGAAGAGCAATCGTCCACCATCGAGCCCTGGAAATGGAAGAAGGTTCAGGATCGCCAAACTCAGAGAGAGCATCGCCATAAATCGAATCACCGAGAGAAAACCCTCCTGGACAAACGTTCCGGTCATCTGCGCGATACCCACCGGTCCAGAAACACCCTCAGGAACACTGAAGTGCGTGAAAACATCCTTGATAAGCGTCCCAAACATGCCAACGGTCTCCTTTCCCAGACGGTAGGTCTCCCTGAAGGCCATACCGATACTTCCAAAGAACGAGTACGAGACAGTTTTCATCTCAAGAACGGTTGTAGGCACTGAAAGTGCCGAGGTCACCATATCGATATTCTGGTTAACAATAGGAGCCATCTGGAGGCCATACGTTCCATCGGCGCCAGCATTCACATAAAGAGTAAGGAGTTTTCCCTGGCGCTCAACGAGAAACTGGGCGGGCTGCCCACTTTGTTTGGCTTGCTCAAGGATCTGAATCGCCTGTTCGGGATTAGATACCTCTTTTCGCTGAACCTGAATCACCGTATCACCCTTCTGAAACTGAGCCTTTGCGGCTGCACTTCCTGCAACTACCTCACTAATCGTCACGCTTTTTCGCTGAGGAAAGGTAACGGTCGCATCATATTCCTTAAAATCTCGCTGGTATCGAACTTTGAGTGACTTATCGGTCAGGAACGCACCCTGAAAGTCCTCGAACGAGTAGAGTGGCTTATCATTAACCGCGATGAGAATATCCCCGGCCTTGAGACCACTGCGGGCAATATCGCTATCGATTTTCAGACTCTGAATACCAACACGAGGAAGAGCAATAGTGTCATAAAAAGTCACACCGAGTTCCTTATGAGAAGGAGAGAACTGCTCCTTTGGAATCGTCATTTTGACCACAGAATCACCACGACGAATCCGGAGTAGAACCCCGGTAGTGTCAGCACTCGCAAGCGCATTCGTGAGAATGGAAGGATTCAAAATCGCCCCTCCATTGACCTCAACAATAATATCCCCAACTCGAAGTCCGGCTCTCTCTCCAACCCCGCTCTGGCTCACCGCCTTCAGGGTAAAACCAGACTGTATTACCACCTGATGCTGTTCAATCGCCTGAAGAACATCCTGTGAATCAATGAGAAGTGGCTTGATGCCAAAGAAAAATCCAAAAGAAAGAAGGAGAATTGCAAGAATAAGATTCATCGCTACACCCGCGAAAACAATCGAAAAACGCTCTCGAAGGGTCTTGGAAGAAAAACTTCGAGAATCGGCTACCGCACCTGGCTCCTGAGCATTCTCACCATATAAACGCACAAAGCCTCCAACCGGAAACACATTCAAAGAGTAAAGCGTCTCCCCTATCTTTTTTCCCCAGATACGAGGAGGAAGGCCAAAACCAAACTCATCGACCCGGACACCGGCCCGTCGAGCAAAATAGTAGTGCCCAAATTCATGAGCAATAACGAGTATGGAAAGAATAATGACAAACGCAAGAATCGTGAGGAGAAGGTGCATGAGTGAGGGTGTGAGTGAGTGAGAGGACGTTATGTTTCGAGAAATTACACCGTCATTATATCCTGTTCCTTCTTTTTAGACATCTCCTCGACCTCTTTATTATAGGCATCCACAATATCTTGGAGTTTTTTGGTACCACCATGGAGCTCATCTTCAGTCATCTCAGAGTTTTTCTTCATGGTATTGAAGGTGTTGTTCGTCTCCTGACGAACATTTCGGATACCAATCTTTGCCTCTTCACTATAGCGTCCGACGACCTTCACAAGATCCTTTCGTCGCTCTTCGGTAAGAGGTGGAATATTGATACGGATGTAGACACCGTCATTGTTTGGCGTAAGTCCAATATTCGCAATCTGAATTCCCTTGTCGATCGCACTCAGAAGTCCTCGATCCCATGGTTGGATCTGAATCGTCTTCGCATCAGGAATAGAGACACTCGCGACCGCCTTCAAAGCCTGAAGAGAGCCATACGCCTCAACTTTCACATCTTCTACGAGAGCAGGTGTGGCGCGACCAACCTGGAGTTTTGAAAATTCTTCCTTGAGATGCTCAAGAGCTTTTTTCATCTGGGCATCAGCACTATCGATAAGGTGTTGTGGAAACATACGTCAAAAAAGAAAAAGAATAAGGTGTGAAAAATACTATGCAATGCGCGTACCAACGTCCTGCCCAGCGATGATACCCTGGAGATTCCCCGGCGTCTGCATATTGAAGACGATAATCGGAAGCTTGCCTTCCATACAAAGAGATACGGCAGCTAAATCCATGACCTGAAGCCCCATTTCGAGAACTTGCTGATAGGAAAGATTTTTGAAGGTTTTCGCATCGGGAAATTTCTTTGGGTCTTTATCGCAGACGTAGTCGACCTTCGTCGCCTTCAGAAGGACATTACAGCTGAGCTCCAGTGCTCGAAGGGCTGCAGCAGAGTCGGTGGTAAAGTAGGGATTTCCCGTTCCACCAGCGCAAATAACCACATCGTACTGTTCAAATGCCGCTCGCGCCGCTCGCGGCGTATACACCTCAAGCACGCTCGGCATCGCGAGTGCAGAAAACGCCTTTGCTCGAACACCCGCTCGATTGAGCGCATCCTGCATCGCAAGTGCATTCATCACCGTGGCGATCATACCCATATTATCGGAAAGCACACGGTCAAACCCGAGCTCCTGCTGATCACGAAATCTCCAAAAATTTCCTCCACCGATCACCATGGCAACCTGCGTCTCCGCGGCGACCAATGTTTGAACATCCTTGCACATCGAAGAAAGCGTCTGACCATCAATGCCACCCTGGTTTGGCCCCTGAAGAACCTCGCCCGAAAGCTTGAGCATCACACGAGAATACGATCGTCTATCATCTGCCATAAAAACGGGGCTATAAAGCTATAGTATGCGATAAATCACAAGCCATTCTAAAGAAAACTAGAAGAACTTCAAGAGAATATAAGCGATCACGACGCCAATAATCACCCCAATACCGATGAGCATTGGCTGTCGTTTCGGATCCTCCTCCTGATCCTCGTGCGCCGAGGCCAGATCCATGAGGAGATTGGAGTTCATAATAATATCCTCATCCGCGTGATTCTTGAGCACCTCTTCGAAGTTATGCGTCGCGACGAGCTGAACAAACTTATCGAACTTCACCCGCGCCTGTTCGCCCGGTTCACGATCCATCATCACCTCTTCAACCGAAT
>JAHFJT010000088.1 GCA_023245695.1 Candidatus Peregrinibacteria bacterium
GCTACCGTTTGCATGGCCTTGCTGAAGGTGCTCCAGAGTGGCTTGGTTGACGGTACGAGGTCTTGAGCGCCGTACCAGTAGAGTCCTGCGAAGATATAGCGTGGGTTCGCGTTGTTGTAGTTCAAGTAGTACGACATGATTGATGCGCTGCCCTGTTTGCCATATTCTCCGATGCCCACTTTCGCATTCGGAAACATGGTGGCAAATGTCGACACCATTTTATCGAGCTCTGAATAATTCGGCTCTGGTCCATCACAATCAAATCCATAGATCGATGGCATCACGTAATCACTCTGTGTTTTTACTTTCGTACTGATTTTGTTCTGGATCCATGCGACATACGGGCCATTGGCATCTGCACACGTATTGGTGTTCCAGTACGGCGTGAAGAGCGCTTGTTTGCCTGCGGCTTTTACGACGTCGGTTGCGGCGTCTGCTTGAGCGCTGGCATTTGCACCGAGCCAGTCACCATTACATTCGTTGCATGTTTCCCAAATGGTAATTTGTGGAAGTTGCGAAACGTATGCCTGGAAGCGTGCCCGGTACTGATCTACGGTCATTTTGCTGTTGTAGGTAGAGTCGGATGGCTGGCCGACGATGGTCGCGTATGGGGCGATAGCTGCCACGGCTGCCGCGTAGTCACTCGGCTGCGATGGATAATCAAAGACGATACGTACCCATGGTTTTTGAGGAAGACTCTTCAGCGAATTCACCACGGCTGAGAGATTGCTCGTTGAGTCCAGGGTTAAGCCGTAGACTTTTATGGCCGCCGGAACGGGCGTTGGTGTTGGGGTAGGAGTTGGCGATACTATTGGCGTCGGCGTAGGTGATACCACTGGCGTTGGTGCCGGTGTTATCGTTCCATTCGACAATTGCTTCGCGACAATGTTTGAGAATGTTACCGTAGCATCTTCGGTGTACAAACCAATTTTCCCATCGGCGGTGAGCCGGTCTTTGCTGGACATGGTGTATTGGAGATACTGTTTGCCGTTTACTTTTATGGTGATTACATTGTTAGCTACGGTCATATCAACGTTGTAGCTCGTGTTGATCGGAAAGCTCGTTGACGAGGTGTAGAGAAAATTCTGTGCCAGGTTCAGGAGTGATTCGCCCATCTCCAAGCCGTTTGGCTTGAGAGTGAGATATTTGAATTTTCCGTCGGACTTGTATCCAAAAAGTCCCCAACCTACTTCCCAAGGATTTGGGGTTGAGCCGGTGCGGAGCTGTTTGGTGGTCTTCATCGTATAGGCGACCTGGTATGGCTGTGTGAGCGATTGATTGCTGACGACGAGGGCTGCATGTGTTTCGCCTGGTTGCGTTGCCGCTTTTGGTGACATAGTGACTCGAGAGGCGTCGCTGCTCCAGTTTACCGTGCCATAGCCGTTGAAGACGGTTTGCCACGAAAGAGCGACAGGAGTTCCGACGGTTGTCGACGTGGTCGCAGTATAAGCATTGGCCACTGAGGAGGCGATGGGCGTCAGAAAAGCAGATGTCAGAAACATCACCGATACCATCACGCTCGAGGCGCGCAAGGCGTTTTTTAACATTTTCATAGAGGGTAGGGGTGAAATGGGTAAAATGTACTACAAATTACGATTCCCCGTGGTATTCGTTACGGCTTATCTCTTATTTCCCCTGGAACGGTGATGACAGATTTTTTGTGTATGCTAAAGCGTCTCTGCGTGCTTTTTGAAGTTGTCGAGAATGGCCTGCCAGCCCGAGCGTTGCCTCTCGGCAGAATTTTCCGACTCGATGTCGAAGGTTTGGGTGACGTGCGTTGTGCCGTCGCCTTTGTCTTCGAAGGTTGTATGAACTTCTCGTTCGTCACCCATCGTGAAGTCGATGCGCTTGTTCTGCTCGACTGCGGTGTAGGTTCCTCCAAATTCAAACTGGAAGCTCTTATCTTTTGCGGCCATCGTCGTGCTGAATGTGCCACCCACTCGAAGGTCGTTCGTCGCTGCTGGAGCCTCCCAATCGTCTGATGCAAACGCCCACTGCTTGATATGCTCTGGCTCCGTCCACGCCGTCCATACTTTTTCTACGGGCGCATTAACGGTGGTCTCGATGGTGATGGCGGTTGGTTTCATGGTGGGAATAGCCGTATAAAGAAATTACTTATTTTTTTAATCTACTTTTACTTTATTTTTTACTCCTCCGTTAAGGGCACGTAAAAATACTGTTGCCCATTTACTTTTCTTTCCTGTTGATGATGCTCTGGTAGATTTTTTCTGAGATTTCACTACTTTTGAACTTTTTGTCAGCGATGTCATATAGCTGTTGGGTTAGTGATTCTCGGGCTTCTAGAGTATATATTTGTGTCTCTAAAAAGGAAATGGGAACTATTGTTGCTTTCCCTTCCTCGTCCCGCTTTATCATTTCGAAGTTTTATCTGAACAAGTTTAAATATTCATCCAATACAAACATTCTGTTTCTCGAGAAGCCAGTTGTTTCTTTCAGAATGCCAATTTTTGCGAGTTGGTTTATGAGTGTGTTTGCTGCGCTGATTGATATGTTCAATTTTTCGGCAACTCCAATGGTATTGATTGCTGGGTTCGAAAAAAGCTGCAAAAGGAGCGCATGAGCCTGAGGCGCTCGTCGTCCGAGTTCCATGATTTGCTTTTCGTATCGCTTGCGTAGATCGATAATTCGCTCAAACGTATTTTTGCTTTTCTTTGCCGTTTCCGTAACAGCTGAGAGAAAGAATATAATCCATTGATCCAGGTCATTCCTCGTTCTTACGAAGGTGAGAGCATCGTAATACTGCCCTTTGTTTCTTTCAAAAAAATCCGAAAGATAGAGTGTTGGCTTTTGCAGAATGCCAAGTTCGATAAGGTGAAGAGCCATGAGAAGTCGACCTATACGTCCGTTTCCATCCGAGAACGGGTGAATTGTTTCAAATTGGTAATGAGAAATTGCCATTCGAATAAGGTTTGGAGTTTGTAGCCCTTGATTGTGCCAGAAGAGCTGAAGATCCGTGAGGACCTCATCAAGATCATGCGGATGTGGTGGAATAAATGCGGCCGTCTGTATCGTAGTACCTCCAATCCAGTTCTGGCTTGTTCGGATTTCGCCTGGAGATTTATGTTCTCCTCGTACGCCCGTGAGAAGAATTTTGTGTGCTTCTTGAAGAAGTCTCATACAAACTGGTAAATCCTTAAGTCGTGTAATTGAATGGTTGAGTGCCTTTATGTAATTTTGAACCTCCGTCCAGTCATCGCGTTTTTCTGGTGATATTTCTTCTTCTGGTAAAACCGCATCACCCATTTCTGTTTGAGTTCCTTCAATACGGCTCGATTTTACCGCTTCATTGCGAACATGCATTTGTATGAAAAAATCTACATCCGGAACAAGAGTGGAGTACGCGTTGAGTTCACCTACCAGGCGCATGGCTTCTTCGAGAAGAACCGGTATGCGCTTATCCTGCCATTCATAGGGCTGATTGACTTGTGCCGGGAGGAAGCTGCTATATTCGTAGATCTTGTTGTAGTTTTGCTTCCGGTATGTTCCCGCTGTGAAGCTGTTTTTCGGGGTCATTGTACGCGTGAAAAGGTGTAATATGTATATTTATATTACTATATTTTCAATTAAGTTGCAATATGGATTATCTTATTATCACTTTATGCAATAAGTTGTTTTATGATTTTGAAGCTTATTAAAGCTATTTCAGCCTTAATGTCACGGAATTTGGTGATATTAGTGAAATTGAGATCACTCACCTCTACCCCGCATACACATGCGTATGCCCATCCTCGCTATCATAAATGTCTATCGAGAGATCCCGGATCGAGCCCGAGAAGTTTTTGCTGCTGCCCGCGTCGTAGCCTGAAAATGAAGTCCCACTGATCGTCAACGTCAGGTATTTTCCCGTTTTGTGATCATGAACCGTCGCGTGATGCCCATCCACCGTCACATTCATATGACACCCCCGACTATGATCATACAAATCTATCGCCTTCGCCGAAAGCGTCCCACTAATACTTATCTTCTTCGCCTGCCCCCGATCCTCAATCCTATCAATCATATGATTTTTCTTCATAATCCTCACAACTGCTGCGGTAATGGCTCGGGTGCCTGGGTTCATGGGGGGGTCTTTATTCCTTCTTCTCATCCACCACCTCCCCCTCAACAACATCATCCTTCTTGTTGTTGTCTTTGACTCGCACACCATCGTCAGACGCGCCACCTTCAGCGCCTGCGCCTGCTGCGCCCTGATCTTGGGCCATGTGCTTGTAGAGTTCGCTACCAACCTTTTGGAGCTCTTCTGACAACGAATCATATGCCGTCTTCAACGTCTCCATTGGAGAGTCTTTGTTTTCGAGAACCTTCTTGAGTTCGTCGATCTTCTCAGTAATCGGCTTTTTGATGTCATCGCCGACCTTGTCGCCGACTTCCTTCAAGGTTTTTTCACTCTGCAAGACGAGAGACTCACTCTTATTTCTCATCTCGATTTCTTCGAGGCGCTTTTTGTCTTCTTCGGCGTATTGTTCGGCTTCTTTGCGCATTTTTTCGATTTCGGCTTCGGACATGTTGGATGTGCCGGAGATGGTGATTTTTTGTTCTTTGTTCGTAGCCTTCTCGATGGCCTTTACGTGCAAAATACCGTTGGCGTCGATGTCGAAGGTGACCTCAACCTGGGGGACACCGCGTGGTGCTGGTGGAATGCCGTCGAGTTGGAAGCGGCCGAGTGACTTGTTGTCGTGAGCCATTGGACGTTCACCTTGCAACACATGAACCTCAACAGACGTCTGGTTGTCGGCTGCGGTAGAGAAGACCTGGGACTTGCTGGTAGGGACGGTCGTGTTGCGTTCGATCAACTTGGTCATGACACCGCCGAGGGTTTCGAGACCGAGGGAAAGGGGAGTGACGTC
>JAHFJT010000089.1 GCA_023245695.1 Candidatus Peregrinibacteria bacterium
AGGTGTGCGAGCGAGTGGACGCGTGGAGGTGCGCGAGCGAGATGGACATATGTACGTATCGCTTCCGGGACGAGTGACATTGATTGACCAACGAGTTCAGTATGGTGCTGCAGATTCTCGGCTCTGGGATCGGGTACAGCGATATGCGTGGGTTTTCCGATGTGTGCCTTTTTTGCGAGGTGTGTACGTATGCAATCGGTTGGCTATCACGCAGGGCACGCCTGGAAGTGATATCGATATTTTTGTGGTGGCGCAGGAGGGGCGCATGTTTCTCGTGCGAACGCTTCTCCTCATGTGGTTTCAGATTTTAGGAGTGCGGCGATACGGGCGAAAGGTTCCGGGTCGATTTTGTCTGAGTTTTTTTGTGGATACGGCGGGAGCCGATTTGCGGCCTTTACTGCTTCCTTCTGAGGATGTGTATTTTGCCTACTGGCTTCTTCTTTTGCAGCCGGTGATGCGGGGATTTGATATCTATGAGGTGAATCCGTGGTTGCGTGAATACTTTTCTGAGCGACTCCTTCGAACACGTGCTGGAGTTTCTCATCGGTACCCGGTGAATTTCTTTGGGTATCTTTTCCGACGAGTCTTTGAGGGGCGATTGGGGAGATTTATTGAAGAGAAGTTGTCGACGTGGCAGCTCGCTCGCGCTCGCGCCAAACACCAGTCCCTAGGCGCACCAGAGGGTGTGGTTCTGGATGAGCACTGTCTGAAGTTTCATGACCGGGATATGCGAAAGGTCTATCTCCAGAAGTGGAAAGATGTTCTCTAGATTGTAGTTCTCGAACGGATGAACATTGAGAGGGGCTTACTCCTCTTCTTTCTTTTTCTTCGCTCGTTTTTCGATTCGCTCTTCGTGTGTTTCTCGGCGTTTTCCGATGACTTTTTCCTGGAAACGCATGTCGATTCCTGTACCGGCGAAGCCGTATCGTTCACGAATAATACGTTCGAGATATCGCTTGTAGGAGAAGTGGAAGAGCTTGATGTCGCTCACGGTGATGATGAATGTTGGAGGGTTTTTCTGTGCGTACTCGATGCTGAAAATTTTGCACTCTTGACCATGCGATCGAGGTGGTGCGTGTCGTGAAATAGCTTCCTGAATAATGCTTTTTACCTCCTCTGGATCGAGATCCTTGTCTCGCTCCTTTCGGATTTCTTTCGAGAGTTCGAGAATTTTTTCGATATTCTTTCCACGGAGCGCCGAGATCATAATGATCGGTGACCATGGTAGGAACTCAAGCTTATGCTGAATTTCATGCATCATCTCTTCACGCTCCTCGGTACTGAGAAGATCGATTTTGTTGAGCGCGATGATGAGGCCTTTCTTTTCGTCTTTGATATATCCAGCGATGTGCGCATCCTGACTTACGATTCCCTCGGTTGCGTCGATGAGGAGTACGGCGATATCGGACTCTTCGAGCGCCTTGATTCCACGAAGTACGCTCCAGAACTCAATCTGTCGCCCAATTTTTCCCTTCTTTCGAATACCAGCGGTGTCTTTCAGGAGAAATTTCTGATTCTCCCACGTGAGCTCGGTATCGATCGTGTCTCGTGTGGTACCTGCCAAATCGGAGACGATCATCTTCTGCTCGCCAATAATCGAGTTGAGAAGTGATGATTTCCCTACGTTTGGTCGTCCAAGGATCGCGAGCGTAATAATATTTTCGTCTTTTGTTGGCTTTGCTTCTCGCTTGTACCCCAGACCTTTAAGCTCTTTTTCCACTACGTCCATAAGGTCATACACACCGGTTCCGTGTCCTGCAGCGATCTCGTGAATGTCGCTGATTCCGAGTCGGTAGTAGGCGCTTACTTCACTTTCGTGACTCTTTCGATCGATTTTATTTGCTGCACAGATGTACGGCTTCTTGCTCTTGAGAATCGTTTTGATGGCGTGTTCGTCTTCGATGGTCGGAGGCGTGCTTCCATCTACTACAAAAATAATAAAATTGGCCTCTTGAATTCCAAGAAGGGTCTGACTGTAGATATCCTCTTCGATATCCTGCTTCTTTCCATACTGAAGACCACCGGTATCTACGAGGGTGATATCAAGTTTATCGAGATGGCAGGTCTGGTAGACGCGGTCCCGAGTCGTTCCAGGAATATCTGAGGTGATCGCCACATTCTTTCGTACCATTCGGTTAAAGAGCGTCGATTTTCCGACATTTGGTTTCCCGATAATGGCAACGATTGGTTTCATAACTTTGCATATTGTGCATTCTTTTTGGGATTTTTGCTACTCTTTGTTATGATACGACCATGAAAAAGAAAATATTAGCTTTGATTCTCGGTGTTTTTTCCCTCTCTCTTGCGGGTTTTTCGCCTGTTTTTGCGCAAAATGCGACCCAAAGTCTCATTCCGGAGGAGGTGCCTGGCCAGATCTTGGACTGCATTAAATTCATGAAGTTGTCGAGTCTTAAAGAGCATGTCAAAGAGGATCAGGCGATCGACGCTGATGGACTTTTTTATGATGATAAAGGAAATAAGATCACTGGAGTGCCCCAGGGTGGAACCTTGGTCCCCGCTCGAGACACCGCGCTGACGTGTGGTATCAAAAGTGGACGAATTCCTCTGTGGCTCATTCCTTTTTATATTGTTCGCGTCATCGATTTCTTAATTTTGTTTGGAGGTATGATCGCGGTGCTCTTTATGGTGATTGGTGGATACCATATGATTATCGGAAGTTACTCTGAGGAAAAAGAGAAGGGAAAGAATACGATCAAATACTCGCTCATGGGTCTTGTGCTTTCACTTCTTGCGTACACGATCGTAAATGTTGTTCTCCTCTTTCTCACGTCTTAAATTCTGCCTTTATTTCATTTTTCCTAGTTCATCACATCTCCTTCTATGAAACTTACCGATATCGTCAAGAAGACTAGAACTATTGTTCGTAATTTGAAGGAGACCGTGGCTGAGGCGAGTCGAGAGCCTGTGTTTGAGCAGAAGGTGGAGGTTTCAACACATACCGTTGAACATGCTGATCAGCGCGTCGTCGTGCATGTGGCGGGTGCGGGTATTGCAAAGGCGATGATGATTATTCTTGGTATCCTGACACTTGCTTACTTCATTACGAAGATTACGGATATTCTGGTGGTGTTTTTTGTCGCATTTCTCTTGGCTGCGGCTATGGAGCCGACGATCGATGCTCTGAATAAGCGGAAAATTCCTCGAGGTCTCGCAGTGCTTACTTTTTATATTATTGCGATCTTCCTGCTGGGATTCATGATCTCGTACATGGTGCCTATTTTGGCTCAGCAGATCTCTGAGCTTGCTGTGAATCTTGGGCTGTATCTCAAGGGCTTGGCACAAGGTCATTCTACTATTCCTTTCCCTGCGAAGTTGCAACCGTATGTTGATCAGTTCCTGAGTAGTATTAATGTTCACGATATTGCGGGGCAGGTAGAGAGCAGTCTTCAGCTGGTTGCGGGACAGCTCTTTGCTATTGGTGGAAATATCTGGGAGGTTATCAAGATCATCTCTCATGGATTTATCAATACGGTGCTTGTTCTCGTGCTCGCGTACTTCATGGTGGTGGAGAGGCACGCTGTCGATAGTTTTATTTTTGCGTTCTTTCCGGTCAAGCATGAGTCGTACATTGCCCATAAGATCACCCTTGTTCAGAAAAAAATTGGTTTCTGGCTCCGAGGTATGTTCATCATGATGATCAGCATGGGTATTCTCGTGTTCATCGGTCTGGTGATTTTGGGTATTAAGTATGCTGCTGTTTTAGCTATCATTGCAGGCATTCTCGAGCTTGTTCCAGTGGTTGGTCCCTTGGTTGCTTGGGCTGTTGCCTTGCCGATTGTGCTTAATCAGTCTGCGTGGAATATCGTCTCGGTTACGATACTTTATACCGTGGTTCAACAGTTTGAGAGTCACATTCTCGTACCGGTGGTGATGAAGCGAATCGTCGGACTCAATCCGATTGTAATTCTCTTCGCACTGCTTGTCGGCTACCGATTCCTTGGTGTGCTTGGTGCTGTACTGTCTGTTCCGGTTGCGACAATGGCTTCCATCTTCTTGGATGATTTCTTCTCACGACCAAAGACCGGCAAGGTTGTCGAGAAGAGTGCATAGTCGAGAGAGGTATTTGCTACTTCTTGAACTGGGTCCACATGTCCTCTACGTAGTCGAGAAACTTTCCTTTGAAGGTCTCGAGGGAAAACTTTACGGCGTGTTCGCGGATTTTTTCTGGTGAGAAATTTTTGTAACCCCGTTCGAACTCGTGAACGGCCTGGACTATGCCTGCGGCGCTCTGATCTTTGAAGAAGAGTCCCGTAACGCCTTCTTTGATGGTTTCGAGCGCTCCCCCGTCTTTGTAGGCGATCACCGGGCGACCGGATGCCATACTCTCAAGAGGTGTGATTCCGAAGTCCTCAATTTGTGGAAAGATGAGCGCTCTCGCTTGAGCGTAGATTTGCGGCAGATCTTTTTCGGAAACGTGTCCTGCGAAGGTGATATTTTTCTTCGCCTTCATTCGGAGCTTTTTTTCTTCGACGCCAGTTCCAACGATGAGGAGTGGCTTTTCGAGTGCGTTGAATGCCTCAACGACGATGTTGAATTTTTTGTACGGCGTGAGACGACCGATCGCAAGGTAGTATTCTTTTTCTCCCTTCTGGATCGCGAATTTTTGAGTATCAACCGGTGGATGAATCACGTCGGCTACTTTCCGATAGTACTTCTGGATGCGCTTCTGCACGAAGTGAGAGTTGGTGCAGTAGGCGTCGACTCGTTCGGCTGCGAGACGATCCCACATACGAATATTGTGCATGAGATTACGCGCCCATTTTTTCATGAAACCGTTCATCGTGTACTCGTTGATGTACGCGTGGTGATTG
>JAHFJT010000090.1 GCA_023245695.1 Candidatus Peregrinibacteria bacterium
GCATGTATAAACATATTATAACACAAAAATAAATATAATCAATAAGCTATGCGGGTAGTGAAATCGCGGAGCGCCCAGCTTTGCACCAAAAGCAAAATATTGACAAAAATAGAAATAAGCACATAATAAATACTATGAAAAAACCTACAACAAGGCCTGACCGTCAGGCGACAGCGAATGGTCCGCGAAGTCAGCCGCAGCTCAAGAGGGCAGGCATACATGATAGCCCCCTGATAACAAAAGGAAGAATGCTCATTGGCGCAGCAGTTATGGCCGCCATAGCTGCCATATATGTCCATGGCCGAGACCCTTCTACGAATGACTCACAGCACATAGACACAGTGCCATCGTTAGCACCTCAGCCAGAAAAAACACCAGAGATAGTACCAGCTCAAATAATGATGCCACAGTTTGAAATTCATGATGGCTTGGAGGTATCTCCATTTATCAAGAATTCAAAAATTCCACCAGAGCAACTCCGGGAAATTTCCCTAAAAGTTCTGAGCCTCATACGAGATGGAATTACAAATTTTGTGGTGCCAGAGCAACGAAATCACCCAAATGAAAAAATGCAGATTCTCGGTAGCTTCCTTGATCAGGTGGCAGGGCATATGAAAGAAATACACCCCGATATTGCAGTAGATATCGATGAAATTACAAAAATACGAGAAACAGATATGGCATTCCGACTTGCGCGTTATGTAAATGCGTATCTACTCGATCAAGGCTATTTTCTCATCGTAGGGTCAAATGACGCTGGTGATACGGTGAATTTGTATCCAGTGGTAAAGAAGAAGACAGTGATAATTCTCGACAATAAAGGAATGGATAGAGTCCCAGCCATCTATGTCGGAAATGGAATACAGTCAGAAGAAAAAGAAGGGCAGAATGGTCTCACGCCAGCTCCTTTTGCTGATCATGTAGTAGTGTACGCATCAAATATTAAGGATAAAGCGGCTAATGGTATTTTGGAATATTACACCGTAAATAATCTCATTTCGCCATCATCGAAAGAACAGTTGGCGGAAGACATGGAAGATGATGTCGTGCGTCATGAGGCTACGCACGCATTTATTGCTCATCGATTTCCTCATGCAGAGAAGAAAATGTTAAATAGAGAGACAGCAAGTCTCAATAGGGAAATACCAATCCCAGGAACTCCAGCTGTGATGCCACTACAAGGCGAATTTCCAGCCATGACTCTTTCTGAGCTGGCAGCATGGGGGGTGCAGATTGGAACTTCGAAGAGTAAAGTCCCATACGGTCACTTAGTAAATTTTACAGAGTCCCATGAGCCAATGTATGCGCTTGTGAACAGGCTGCTTCCGCTAGCGACACTTCAGTTCGCACCAGAATCGCCACTGAAATCTCAAATTATAGAGGGTATCTTGCACAGCGCGGTAGAATTCAATGACTTCAGAAAGCTCGTAGTACAACCAGCATTTCCACATCAGAATATACAACAAAGCGGTATGCTGATGTATCAACAGGCCTATACTATGATAGAGGAGTTAGACGGGAAAATGCGATAAATTAACAAGGGAGCCTTATGGAAATTAAAAAAAGCGCAGCATTTCTTCAAGGGGAGGTATATGAGAATCCTAAAGCTGCTTTCAGCCAGGCGCTTGAAAGCTTGGGAATGGGAGATGACCCAGAAATTCAAGACTACCTTCAAAAAGTTCTAGGAAGTAGCGATCCAAAAAATGATGACCACCAGCAGGCCATAAGACCCATACTCGAGCGACTCCTCGCTACAGGCGAAAAAGAAAAGGCGGGGTTGCTCTTCAATATCCATCGAATTTTTACCGAGTTTGCGGGATATGGGGCCAACGAAAAAACGAGCAGCGATGTCGATGCCTGTTTTGAGGAAGGGCATGAAATTCCAAATGAAGGAGTGATCGTCGTAGATTTTTTTGCTACGAGGAATCTTCCAAAAATTATCAGCATACTTGAGAGTCGAGGTATCGATATTTCAAGAATACGGGTTCACGCACCACGCGCTATTCTTGCGCTGCAGATGCTATTAATGTCGGATGAGAAGCGGGTCGAATTTACAGATGCATGCGGCAAGCTCACCGAAGATCAATTCCGTGCTGAAGATGTGTATCATGTGGATGATATTCAGATCCAGGAACCGGTCGCGCTTTGGTTTTCCCCAAGGACGATGCCGATTCATCCGCGCCTCCACGCGGAAACAGAAGTAGAAACGGTGGATAATTACATCCAGGCGTTCAGGGAAAGGGTAGCTATGGTGCTGCCAGATGGTCGTATCTATGCAAATCTCGCCTTTAGTGAAAAGTTTGAGCCTCTTCGCGTCGAGGTTGAAACGAAAAAAAGAGTACTCACGAAACTCACTGGTATGTCTCGAGAGGTAGCCACGCAAATCATCACCGCCCTTCTCGACGCAGGATTCTCGCCAATAAATGAATCCGAAGTTGAAGAATTTGATCCAACTGCCGGCAACGCAAATATCGACCACAGGAAGTTGGCCATGGAATTACATTTCAAGCGAAAATGAGGTCAGTCCGAACAACGCGGACCAAGAAGCCCTCATTGACACCCCCAGGCACAAACGATTAAAGTAGCGTTATATTCGTAACGTATTCTTTTCATGGAACTCAGCTATAAGGCGATATTCGTGGCCACTTTGCTAGAATTTATCTTCGGTGCAGCGTATTACGGACCGGTTTTTGGAAAGATTTGGGGAAGAATGCACGGCTTCGATAAGCTCTCAAAAGAAGTACAGGAAAAAATGATGAAAGGCATGGCACCGTATTATGCCATCCAGCTCTTCGTCACGATCGTCACGACAACAGTTCTTGCCCTCTTTCTGAAAGCGCTTCCTGCGGGATGGAATCCCTATGGCATGGCTGGCTTCTTCTGGCTCGGCTTCGTTGTTCCAACACAGGTCAGTGCGGTAATTTTTGGTGGAACCGAACCAAAGTGGATGTTAGGAAAAATTATGATCAGCGCCGTCGGATCCCTCGGCTGCCTTATGATCGCCACGGCAATTTTGCAGGTGATGTAGAGGGTCAAAAAAATATTAGACGCACAACAGATCTCCTCCGCGCATTTTTTCTTGTGCTCGGCGCACCTTTCTATTACGATTGCTTTTTAAAACCTTACCCCCATTTTCTCTATGGACATCTCTCCTTTTCAGGCAACGCCCCGTCGCAAGGAATCGGCAACGTTTAAGGAAATCAGCTATAGCGAGCTAGAAGAGATGAATCTCAAACTGAAAAATGATCGAAAAACAAAAACAAATGAACAGTTCGCAGTCGAACTTCGGAAGAAAATTGCAGGGGATGATGGCATCAAGGCGGTGACCGTCTGTTTTTCGGATCTGGAGGGGAAGTTGCACATGCTCGATTACAACAAAAAATTTCTGCTCAGTTCGGAGAGTAATCTCACCTTCGATGGATCATCGATCCGTGGTTTCTCACCTCAGCACGCATCAGATCTCCGACTCGGCCTCGACTGGACGAGCTTTTATTGGCTTCCGGCCGATGTTTTCGGAGCTGGAAAGGTATTGATGTTTGCCTTTGTATTGGCGCAGGATGGCACTCCGTATGAGAGTGATTTCCGAGGTGGACTCGCAAAACTCTCAAAAGAGCTCGCCAAACAGAACATGACGGTAAATCTCGCACCTGAGATCGAAGGATTTATTCTTCAGGGAGAGGATATGGAACAGCACTTCGACGAAAAGACAGGATTTGCCCTCGCGTCAGAAGGTGGCTACTACAACGTTCTTCCACAGGATCGTCTCCGTCAGTTTATCGATCGACTTGCTGAGGCGACACGCGCCATGGGTTTCGAAAATGAAAAAGATCATCCAGAAGTAGCACCATCCCAGTTCGAGACGAACTACAAATATACCGACATGCTCCACGCTGCTGACTACATCCAGCTCTACAAAATCGTCGCACGACAGATCGCAAAGAGTTTCGGTTTGACGGCTTCCTTCCTGCCAAAACCAGTAGCGGGCATCAACGGAAGTGGTATGCACAGCAATATTTCTATCAGTCAGAAAGGGAAAAATATCTTCTACGACGCCAAGGGAAAACATTTTCTCTCAGAAACGGCTCACAAATTTCTCACGGGTATTCTCTACCGTGCGAACGATCTCTGTCTCATCATCAACTCAAGTGTGAACGCCTACCGACGTCTCGATCCACACTTCGAGGCACCAAACGAGATCAAGATGTCTCCATCGGATCGAGGTTCTATGATCCGTGTACCACTGGGCAATCAGAACTCTGCCCGAATCGAAATCCGAACCGTCGCACCAGATGCGAATCCATATCTGGCGTACTACGTTGCCATCCGAGCGGGTCTCGCCGGCATGAAGGCCGACACCAAAACCTACAAAGAGATGAGCTCTCTGTACACCAAGCCCATCAAAAAGCTCCCAGGAAATATCTACGAAGCGATCGATCTTTTCCGCAAGAGCACCTTCATCAAAGACACGATCGGCGTCACCAATCACGATAAGTTCCTCGCACTCAAGGAGGCGGTCGCCAACCGTTCACCACTCGAACTCGGTACCCGTATCAAAAACGGCGAAGTCTGGTTCCATCACGAGGTGAGGAATCAGGTCTTGTGGGGAGCGTTCTAGGAGAAATAGTGATGTCGGCATACATTATGCATTCAGTCAGAGCGTGCAATCAAAAAAAGAGAGAACCTACGGGCTCTCTCTTTTGTAAGAGACACAGAT
>JAHFJT010000091.1 GCA_023245695.1 Candidatus Peregrinibacteria bacterium
GAAGAAGGCCACGGAAAAATCATGGGAAAAATTCTGGACATGGGACCGGTCAAATCAACGGTCAAGGCTATGATTGAGATGATGGTGGATATGCTCAACTCGCTCCAGGAAAAGCTCTGTAAAATCCCGGAAGCCGTCAAAGAAGCCACGGAAATCACCGCAGCTATTGCGCGAGAAACGACTCGTGCCATCGCGATGCTCGCGATCTTCCTCGCCCTCAACGCCCTCTACAAGAAAATACGAAAAGACCTTCCGCAGAAGCTTCGAGATGCCGCAGACGAGAATGCAGCTCGCGGTGATGCAAATGCAAAAGCGATCCAGGACGCGATCAAAAATCTCGGCACAACGCAGAACGCAAACATGGACACGCTCGCTGCAGAACTTCAAAAACTTACAACAAGAGTCAACGCACTCCAGTCGGAAAATAACCAGCTCAAAGGAATTCTACCAGTAAAAAATACCAGCGGCCGCGACGCTACAGAAGCCATCCCCGCAGAGGATGTCGCACGTCTCACCGCCGCGGAGCTCAGCGAAGCCGCCGGAGTGATGACCCCGACGGCTGTACAGAAAACCTAAATAAAATAGCCCTAGATTAATACATAATGACGGGACCTCCATTGCCCGCATCTGGCTCTTTTTGGAGTGTCACACTACCCTGCTCCGACATATCTGTGAGCGAATTTGCGCTGACCTTCTTCATCGAAATTGAGTAGAGTGTGTTGCCGATGTAGGCGAGGCGCTGGATCATGGCGTTGTAGTTGTTGAAGTAAGAGCCTCCATTTGGATTCCAGATCTTCATCATAGGGCTTGGTGTGGCACCACCGGTACCAGCCGTCCCATTATCAGCTGTAGGTGTGCTAAAATCCCCTGCATCTACATGCGTCACCTTGCCCTTCAGGACGAAGCCTTTTGCAAGATCCAGTGAATAAACATACGCACCTCGGAAAACGATATTTCCGTCCATAACAGGCTGGCTCGGGTCTTTGTTCGCAATCTCTGCGACCGTCACAGGAAAGGCCAGAAGCCCCTTATTTTTATCGAACAGCAGCGCTTTGTGGTTGGTGAGAACTTCGCTATCTGTACCACGATCGCCGATAACTTCCTTGAACATTTCCTTCGGATGCGCAACATCAGAAACATCAAAGAGTGCGAGTTTCATGCCAAGAATCGCCGTGTAGTAAATAGAATTGGCGCTATGAACTTTGTCTGCATCGATCGACTCGTCGACCTCTTTCCCAAATCCAATAATATGATTTTCATCGTATGGATGTAGGTAATCGGAGTATCCAGGAATCTTCAACTCACCGAGAATTTTCGGCGCCGAAGGATTTTCAACGTCGATCACAAAGAGCGGATCGATATTTTTGAAGGTCACGACATACGCACGCTTTCCCATAAATCGAACAGCCTTGATCTTTTCACCCTTACCGATATTGTCCACCTTTCCAAGTGTCGTAGCGAGGTTATTACGATCGAGAATATAGAGCTGATTGTTTGGCTGGCTATTCGCCCCACTCCAGAAGTCTCCAGACGACGTAGCGAGACGGAACGCCTCACCATTTTCATCCATCGAGAACTGATTCAAGAGCGTTCCAGGAACTTCACCATCGGTTTTGAAGTCCACGGCGCCATTACTCAAACCAAATCGATACAACATCGTAGATGTCTGAGTAATTGAAGGAGTCCAGGTATCGTAGGTCTGCATATCGTTGTAGACATACTTCTGCGTCGCCACATACAAACTCTCGAGTGAAGAGTAGATCGTATTTCCAGAACCTAAGTAGGCCTGTCGAGAGACTGAAGCGTTCGCCGCATCGCCCAGTGACACGCCCGCCACAATCAAAAAGTTTGGCTGGTCATATCGTGGAAAAGCTCGGATCGAAGAGCATCCCGAAACTGGCACCGTCTTACCATCTTTTGAATCTTTAAAGGTTGGAACAATCGTGGATGGATCGGCTTTCACATCTTCGAGAATCTGATACTGCGGATACGCATTCATGACAAAGTACGCGTACTGACCGATACGTCGTGAAGAGACATAGCTTCCTTCAAACTCCAAACGCCGGAGCTGTTTCACATTACTTCGATCGGTGACATCGTAGATAAATACGACCGTCTGGGACGTCTGACTATATGAATTACCTACCACCACAAGCGTGTTGCCCGTGATGAACATTTCGCTTGGTGTAAACGAAGTGTCGGCGACCACGACTCGCGAAAGTTCTTTCATATCATTCGCCAGTGAAGCCTTCACGATGCGGATACTTCGACCTTTGATCAGGTAGATGTACTGTCCATCGTTCTTCATAATATCCGCCTCATCCACACCAGCCACCTGCACATTAGTGGAAGAAAAATCCTCCGAAGCAGGAGAAGATGTAGGCGTAGCGGCATCTTGCGCAGCCACCGGTGCCGGCACAGCTGTTGGTGGAAGCGCTGCTCCTGTATTACTTTCTGGCGCGCCAAGCATGGTCTTCATCATATATGGTGTCCCGCGATTCTGTCGGTATGCCTGAAGTGAAATTTTATCTTTCAGCTCCATGCACGAAGAGATCTGGGGAAGCTCAGACGTCAAGCTCGCAAACGTCTTGGAAGATTTTCCAGTAATTTGATCCTTTACCCGCCACGTCATCTCAGCCATTTCTCCACGAGTAATTTTCTTCTCTGGATAGTCGATCGAGACTGGAATTGCCTTCAAATTTTGCAGCGTTACCACATATGGCTTATACCAGGGCTCCCCGTTTTTCTGCATAGCCTCAGCATCTTTCAATGCATAGGCTCGCACGAGCACCTTGCTCGCCTCCACAACGCTAATATTTAAACCAGGTCGGAAGGTATCGTCGGGATATCCTTGAATAATACCCTTCTCCTTGGCAGCGCACACGTACGGCGCAAACCACTCACTTTTTACATCATGAAAACAGTCGTGACCCTTCGGACTCGCCACAAGTGAACCCATGAGAATCTTCATGAACTCCGCACGATTGATCGTCGTATCTGGAAGAAAATTTCCATTACTATAACCCTTTACGACTCCGCTGAGTTTTAAATTCGCGACCGCCTCATTGTACGGATAGTCTTGCGCGATATCCTGAAAAGCCATACCGGCAAAAACCGTACTAGGAAAAATAAACGTCGTCATCGTGAGGCTCAGAGAGAGAAGTGTCGACGATGCCCGCTTGATATGTACATTCATAGAATGAAGTTTAGGAATAGAGTGTGAGTGTTGCTTCTATGATAATACCACTCACGCTCGAAAACGTTACGCATTTGACATAACTGGGAAGCAATCACATTTTTAAAAAATGAGTCCAGTATTTCTTGGCTTCAGCATGCCATTTCGCTCTTGCCAAGACAAAGTCTTCACCCTAGCATCGGACAACGGTATTTCATAACCCCTAATCTATGAATCCGAAAAAAAGTGCAGCCCGACTTGTAACAGCAGTTACCATACTGTCATTACTGATGACGACGAACGGAGTTGTTTTCGCGCAAGAGGCCACAAAAGCAGCTACGCTTCCAAGGCACAAAAGTTTCATCAGTGCGTATCAGGAAAAGGTAAAAGAAAAATGGACGAAGAAATTACAAGAAATACAAAAACAACTTGATGTCGCTCTGCTCGAAAATCAAAAACTCAAGCAGGAAATTGAAACATTGAAAAAGCAGCTCCTAGAGCCAAAGCCTGTCACACCAGCGCAGCCGCCAGTAGTTACACCGCCTGTTCCAACACCCGTCGTTTCGACAGGTTTGCGAAACGGGATTTTTTATTGGCACCAGACGACCCTCGCTTCTGACGCCGATGCCATTCTTCAGAAAATTGCCTCAGCAAATATCGGAGGTGGTCAGAAGATAAGCGAAATTTACCTCAATTTTAGCCGCTCAACGAACTACGCATCATTGCTTACCAAGCTTCATACCCAAGGGTTCAAAGTTTTCGCGCTTATGGGAGATAGCGACTGGGCCATACCAGGAAAATGGAATGAGATCCAGCAAAACTACGTCACGGCTATCCAAAAGCAACTTGGTGGAGCGACAGGATTCGATGGAATTATCTTCGACGTTGAGCCATGGGCAGGACCAACCGCAGCCACATCGGCATGGTGGGCTTCAGCCGCGGCGCCTACCGACTATAGTAACTTCATCGCGAAGTGGAAGCAGGCTATTGGCAACGCGCAGCTCTACGTCACAATCGCCAACTGGCACGATGTCCACTCACAGGCAAATCAGAAGGAATTCCTTCAAAAAGTCTATGAAAGTGCCGCCGACACAGTCGTCATCATGGATTACTCGACGAGTACCTACATCAGCCGCATCAAGTATGAAATGACGCTCAATAAGCCAACCATTATCGCATTTGAAACCCATATCCAGGCAGGTGTCGACACATCCATCGGATTTGATACGCTGAGCGGTGTACAAAAAGCCGTAACAGACGTACTCAAAACCTACAGCAACGTCGCAGGTATCGCGATGCACGATGAGACATATTTGAGATTTTTCTAAGCGTCACAGTTAACGACGCCATCTCGTCAGAAATAGATAATAATGGGCTTAAGAGTAACTTCTTGAGCCCTATTCGTAATAAGAAATTGAAGCTGAATTCACAGTATATACCCGGCTGGACATTGCCAAGAGAGGAAAATAAGGATATAATGGTCTCAGAAGCAGTATCGAAGATGCACACAAATATATTAAGAGTTATTCACA
>JAHFJT010000092.1 GCA_023245695.1 Candidatus Peregrinibacteria bacterium
TCGCATCAGCTCCATCGACAACCCAAAATGGCCTACACTTTCCATCAGGACTGGCACTTGATCCGTTACACGGCAGACTGTTTGTATCGGACGGATCGAATAATCGAGTACTCGCGTACGAAACTGGTAATATTACGAACAGTCAAAATGCTGCCCAAGTTCTTGGTCAATCGAGCTTTTCCGAGAAAGAACCATCGGCCACACAGAGTGGTTTTATGGGACCGGATGGGCTTGCCTATGACCTGACGACAGGAAGTTTATATGTTGCCGATTTCGCTAACAACCGAGCCATGATTTTTGATGAAGCACAGGCTCCGTGTATAACCGAAAAGTAATCCTGGGGTGAGTCTTTAAAATCGCGAAAGAGTGAACGTTGCATATATGATATTTGCATATAATGTAAATATATGATATAATATATAAAAATAAAACACATAAAAATGAAGAAAATAAAAAAATACTGCAGAATTCTGACCGCAAGTCTATCGATCCTCGTGGTGACCTGCCTTCAGGCCAATATCGCATCCGCATACATCTCAAATGGTGCCAATGCGGTTAATGTGATTGGTCAATATAGAAACGGTGCAGTGTCATATACTGATTCAGATCCGGATAACGGAAGCGTAAATCCAAATGCTCTAGGCCAGAGTCGACCTACAGGCATTACGATGGATACGACCGATCATCGTCTCTTTGTAAGTGATCGACAGAATAACCGTGTTTTGGTTTATAATCTCAATAGCTCAAATATACTGACGGATTACACAGCGGACTATGTTCTTGGTCAATCAAATTTCACGGGCGCGGATCCTGGCACGACTCAAGGTGGAATGAGTGGTCCATTTCAATTAGCATTCGACGATGCAAATAATCGTCTCTTTGTAGCCGATTATGGCAACAGACGTGTCCTCGTCTATGATGTCACGAGTATTTCCAATGGAGAAAATGCCGCATACGTCCTCGGACAAGCAAACTTCACCTCGTCCACATCGGCTGCCACACAGAGCGGTATGGCTGGCCCTTTGGGTGTGACATATAGTAGCAGTAATAACTATCTGTTCGTATCAGACTCAAGCAATAGCCGTGTCCTCGTCTATGATGTCACGAGTATTTCCAATGGAGAAAATGCCGCATACGTCCTCGGACAGGCCGACTTCACCTCTTCGTCTGGAGCTACGACACAGAGCGCACTGTATGCTCCAAGGCAGCTCGACGTGTATGATAACTACCTCTTTGTATCTGACTTTAGCAACAGACGCGTCCTCGTCTATGATGTCACGAGTATTTCCAATGGAGAAAATGCCGCATACGTGCTTGGACAAGCAAATTTCACCTCATCCACATCGGCTACCACACAGAGCGGCATGGCAAGTCCAGATGGAGTAAAAGTAGATGGCGTAAATTATCGATTATTTGTGTCAGACTCAGGTAATAACCGTGTCCTTGTCTATGACGTCGCAAGCACAAGCATCACGAACGGAGAAAATGCGATGAACGTCCTCGGACAGGCGGACTTCACCTCTTCAGCTGCCGGCACCACACAGAGTACGCTCAGGGGGCCTGCAGGTGTATGGTATGATACCCAAAATGACGCTCTCTATGTTGCTGATTTTTCCAATAATCGAAGTATGGTTTTTGATGGAGCCGTAGAGCCATCCGGATCCGGAGCAGAAGCTCCAGAATTTAGTACACTGACGATGCTTGGAACCTTGATGATAGGCGCATACGCTCTCCAAAGAATGCGCTTAAAGGGGGAATACGCCGAAATAGAGTAGAAAGAAAAATTGCCATAAGGGAGTGATGTGAGTAAATTGCTTCCATGAAGGACATGGAAACTGTATCTCGCATTCCGCTTCTCGTCATTCTTGGGCCAACAGCCTCGGGAAAGACATCACTTTCGTTGCGGTTGGCACATGCGCTAAATGGCGAGATTATTTCCGCAGATTCTCGACAGATTTACAAAGAGATCGACATCGGCTCGGACAAGATTCCGATGGAAAAGCGCGAGGGGATTCCGCATCATCTGATCGATTTTGTAGAGCCAGATCAGGTCTACTCGATGAGTGAGTTTAAGCGCGACGCTGAGCGCATTATTCGCGAGATTCATGCACGCGGGCACATGCCTATGCTCGTGGGTGGAACAGGATTATACATTCGCGCGATTGTGGAAAATTTTGAGCTGCCGGATGTGCCACCACAGCCGGAACTCCGTGCAAAATATAACGCGATCCTGCAGGAGTATGGCTTAGAAAAGGGAAAAGAAGAACTCTATAAGATGCTCGTGGAGCTGGATCCTCTCGCCGCCGAAAAAATTCACCGGAACAACCTTCCGTACGTCACCCGTGCACTCGAGATCGCGGAGACGATCGGTGCGAAAAAAGAGCAAAAGAATGAATCGCCCTACGACGTGACGATGATCGGCATCAAATGGCCACGTGAGCAGCTCTGGAGTCGCATCGATGAACGCGTCGATCTGCAGATGCAGCGCGGACTTCTCGACGAGGCGAAGGTGTTGTTAGAAAAATACAGCACAAAATTGCCATCCATGACCTCGCTCGGTGCGAAGGAGTTTGAGGACTACTTTGCGGAACGCTCAACCCTCGAAGAGGTAGTACAAAAGCTCAAGTTCAGCACACGACAATACGCCAAGCGGCAGCAGACGTGGTTCAAGAAAGATACGCAGATTCGGTGGATCGATGGCGAAGTGCTGGCACGTCAACCGGAAAAAGTCGCTGATGAAATTATACGTGATATACTCGCGGCAAATACCCCGTGAGATGCGCGTTACATGTCCCTTCTTGGCAAGCGATGGATTCTCAAAAATAGAGATCCGGAGCAAAAACTCATCGACAAAATTATGGCGAATCGTGGACTGGAGCAGTCTGATTTGATTGCGACATTTTTCAGCGATAAAGAAGAATTTCTTGATCCTTTTTTGATGAAGGATATGAAGAAGGCGGTCGAGCGAATTACGAAGGCGATTGCCGAGAAGGAGCGCATCATCGTGTATGGAGATTACGATGTCGATGGGATTACGGGAACGACGATTCTTGTGAAGACGCTCGCAAGATTAGGCGCACTCGTATCATACCGAATCCCACACCGATTCGACGACGGCTACGGCCTCCACGACAAGTATATTGACGAGTGTGCATCGATCGGCGCGAAACTCATCATCACCGTCGACTGCGGAATTTCATGTGCACCACAAATCGCAAAAGCAAACACGCTCGGCATCGACACGATCGTCACCGACCATCACACGATTCCAGACATTTTGCCGCAAGCATACGCCATTCTCCATCCACTCCAGTCCGACTGCCCGTATCCTTTCAAGGGACTCACGGGTTCCGCGGTGGCATTTAAGTTTGCGAGCGCCCTTCTTCAAAGTCTCTCACCTGACGCGCACCTCGAGTTTCTCGAATCACTCACTGATCTTGCGAGTTTTGGAACCGTCGCCGACTGTGGACCGCTGATCGGAGAAAATCGAACCATCGTAAAACGTGGACTCAAAGCCTTCAAACGAACGCGCTGGACAGGACTTCGCCACATGAAGCAGCTCGCAAAAATCGACGACAACGAGATCGACACCACCACGATTGGATTCAAGCTCGCACCACGAATCAATGCTGCCGGTCGCATCGACCATCCCTACGTCGCGCTCCAGCTCCTCCTCCGCGAAGAGGACGATACGCGCACACGAGCCCTTGCCGAAAAGCTCGAAAGCCTCAACGTGCAGCGCCAGGAGATGACACGTCGCGCCATCGACGAGGCCATGAAATTTTACAAACCCCAGTACCACAAGCATCTTTTTATCGCGCACTCCAAAGACTGGCACACGGGAATTCTCGGACTTATCGCATCGCGCGCGGTGAACACGTTTGGCTGTCCGGCAATTATTTTGCAAGATCGTGGTGACATGCTCGTTGCCTCTGCACGTTCAATTGATGGCTGCAACATCACGGATCTCATCGGTTCACAAGCACAGAATCTCGTCACCTTTGGTGGTCACGCCGCAGCCGCAGGTTTCTCGGTATCGAAAGAAAAACTCCACATCGTCGAGCGCGAGTTTTACAAAACCGCACAAAAACTCTGGGGCTCCGAATCCGGTGGCTTCACGCCAACCCTCGGTCTCGACTGCGAAGTCGCCCATCACGAGCTCACCGTCGAAAACGCACTTCTCATCGAAAAAATGCAACCCTTTGGAATCGGCAACGAAAAGCCACTTCTCGCCCTTCGCAACGCCATCGTCACCGAAATTTCCCTCATCGGAAAACAGCACAATCACGCCCGCCTCACCATCATGCCGCAGCGTAGCGCAGGCAGTTCTGGTCCCGTCCCCGTCCCCATTACAGGAATATTCTTCTCCGCACCCGAAAAAATCCTCCGCCGCCAAATCCCGAACGACGCCCCCGTCTCCATCGCCTGCAATCTCGAGCTCAACCGCTTCCGCGGCAAGACGACGCTCCAGCTCATGGTGACCGATGTCGAGGTATAGATTCACCGAAGCGTGGCGTTGCCTGCTTGCCATGTGCAATAAGCTGCTTTCGATTCGCAATACACCCTCCGCTCCGGACACCACCTCCAAAAATGCCCAAAAACGATTGTATATCGATCTGCACTACAGATGTATATCGATTCG
>JAHFJT010000093.1 GCA_023245695.1 Candidatus Peregrinibacteria bacterium
GAAGCTTTGGGAAGAAGGAAAACCACAGAATAAAGATATCACGGTTGGTTGGAAAGAGGACAAGCAGGCAACTTACTTCATGCGCGAGAAAGAAGGCGCCGACGACTATCGATACTTCCCAGAGCCCGATCTTCCGCCACTTTTCGTCTCACGTGAGACGGTAGAGGAGTATCGAGGTATGCTTCCTGAGCTGCCGTACATTCGACGTGTTCGATACATCAAGGACTACGCGTTGAGCGAGGGTGATGTCTATTTGCTCACCGAAAATAAGGCGCTTGCTGAGTACTTTGAGAAAACGCTCACGCTCACGAAATACGAACCCAAGAAAATTGCGAGTTTTATTACGACGGTGCTGATTCGATTCTTGAATGAAGATGCCAAGGATATTGAAGAGTCGCCGGTCACGCCTGAGTCGCTTGCCGAGCTCTTGAATGCCGTCGAGTCTGGGAAGATTTCCAACAACATGGCGAAAGGTGAGATTTTCGAAGAAATGTACCTGAAGGGTAAAAGCGCTGCTGAAATTATCAAAGAAAAGGGTCTCGAGCAGGTGAGTGATACGGGCGAAATTGAAAAGATTGCAGCCGAAGTATTAGCTGCCAATCCGGCTATCGTCGAGGAGTACAAATCTGGCAAAGTGAAGGTTTTTGGCTTCCTCGTGGGCCAAGTCATGGCTCGTATGAAGGGGCGTGCTAATCCAGGTATAGTGAACGACCTCGTGAAAAAGTTGTTGGGGTAGTCTAAAAAAAGTGGTATAATAGTATTAAAGCTCTTTGAAGTTTTTCCACTCATTCACATACTACTATGTTCGCTACTTCTCTCGACATGCTCCACATGTCACTCGCTATCGGTTTCATTATCCTCGTGATTTTTATCTCGATCGCGTTGATGTACTTGATCTTCATTCTTCGTGATGCGTCTATGGTATCTCACGACGCTAAGGAAGTTGCCCACAAGGTGAACCAGGTGGTTATCAGCCCGTTGCGAGTCATCAGCAACCTCATGGAGCACGTCAAACCCTTCATCGACTCTGTAAAGCACAAGGCTGAACAGAAGCGAAAACGGCAGGAGGATGAGGAGGAATAAGCTTCTTTTATTTTGATGTAAGAAATCTCCACGGGAATACGACCGTGGCATTTGCGATGCGCTTCCAGCGGGTTGGTTCTTTGTAGAGGCGGTAGAGCCACTCGAGGCCGGTTTTTTGGAGGAGGAGGGGAGCACGCCTGATCTGTCCTGAGACAAAGTCGAAGGTGCCACCTACGCCGATAGCGACTTTGACGGTGGGCATTTTTCGGAGGTTTCGGGCGATCCATTTTTCTTGAGCGGGTGCTCCGTAGGCGACGAAGAGAATGTCTGGTGAGACGTCGTTGATGAGATCTTTGATTTTTTCTTCTTCGAATGGTGAAGGAGAACCGCTGTGGGTGCCGACGATCTGGATCTGTGGGTAGAGGGTTTCGAGGACCTGTTTGGTTTTTTCTGCCACGCCAGGTTGGGCACCGAGGAGGAAGATTTTTTTTGATGTCTGTGAGGCATGGTGGCAGATATCGAGAAAGAGGTCGACGCCTGTGACGCGCTCTGGGAGTGGTGTTCGAGGTTTTTTTACTGGTAATAGTGCCAGCTTGAGGACCGATTTCCAGATGGGATCGTGCTCTGCGCTGGCCGCCCAGACGATGCCGATGCCGTCGGGTGTGTTGAGTGTCGTGAGTTGCAGGAGTGCGAGAAATTCTGGATCGTTTTGTGCGGCAAGAATCATCTCCGGATTCGGAGTGGCAATGTGGTGCTGGGTGTCCGAGTCGAGCAATGCAAAAATGCTCTCGATAATTTGCGATCGAGTGAGGGTGTCAAACGGGACCTGCATGATACTTATTCGGGCTTCTGACATATGGCGAGGAAGTTGTGAGATTCTGTCGTGATGAGTTCGAGGACGTGGAATTTCTTTTTCAGGAGGCGCTTGAGTTCTGGCTGAAAGAAAGCGTGATAGTACCGATGTACTTTATGCTGCCATGGAATGAAGAGGTCGTTGATATCATACGGTCCATAGACTGCTTTTTTCAATGCCGCTTTTAGAATTGATTTGAAGTATTTTTTCTGCCAGAGGTTCCATACGGTGATAATCACATATCCTCCCGGTTTGGTGATACGTGCCAGTTCGGCTACGGCCTTTTCACGGAGCTCCTGAGAAGGGATGTGGTGCAGCGCGGCGATAGAAAATGTCGTGTCGATTGCATTGTCTGGAAGCGGAATATCGAGGAGGCTTCCGAGTTCAAAGTGGTGGTGGGGGAACATCATGTGTGCCTGTTCAAGAAGCTTCTGGCTCACATCTACGCCCGTGTAGGTTACGTCAAACTCAAGCTCACGAATGAGTCGACCATTGCCACACCCAATATCCGCGATGGCTGATCCGGGCTTGATGTAGGGCTTGAAAAGCTCGAACTCTTTCCATGCATGCTGGCGAGTCATGGAAAAATCTTCGGCAATTTCGTCGTAATCCAGCTTCACTTTCTCCAGTAGCTGCTGAGCAATCTTGCGTTTCATTATATGAGTTTTATGATAGAATGCGCTTCGACTTGCGATATTTCGCCCCCTCTTTAGTATGGATGATACCCTCAAACAACTCGTGAAACAAGCCATGCAGCTTCCGGTCAAAGACCAGAAGGCGCTGCAGAATTTGAAGAATCAGCACTCAACCCACTTCAAGGTCTCGACGGTCACGAACATGGATATGATCAAGACCTACCGTGAAATGTGTGAGAATGATGAGGTGAAGACCGATCCTGAGTTTATGAAATTTCTCCGAAAGCGGGGAGTGCGATCGATGTCGGGTATTGTCTCGATTACGGTGATTACCAAGGCGTTTCCGTGTCCGGGAAAGTGTATTTTTTGTCCGACGGAGCCGAATATGCCGAAGAGTTACCTCTCGAACGAGCCGGCGATTATGCGGGCGATTCTCAATGATTTTGGAGCCTATGAGCAGACGCGAAATCGTCTCGATAGTCTTCAGCGAACGGGCCATGAAACAGACAAGGTAGAGATTATTGTCTCTGGTGGGACCTTTTCTTTTTATCCTCATCCATATCAGACCGCTTTTACTCGCCAGATGTTCAATGCGTTGAATTATCCTTTGCCACCAGCACGATCCCTTCTTGAAGCCCAGCGGCTCAATGAAACCGCGCAGAATCGTTGTGTTGGATTATCGTACGAGACTCGTCCGGATCACATTACCGAGGCGGAGGTGAAGCGACTTGGAATGCTCGGTGCGACGAAAATTGAAATTGGAGTGCAGTGTCTCGATGACGAAATTTATCGACTCAATGAGCGTGGTCACACCGTTGCTGAGGTGGCGCGTTGTATGCAGGTTTTGAAAGATGGTTGCTTCAAGGTGAATGCGCACATGATGCCAAATCTCTATGGTTCAACTCCGGAGCGAGACTACGAAATGATGAAAGAGCTCTTCGACAATCCTGCCTTTCGACCTGACTGGATGAAGATCTATCCGACGATGGTGGTGCCATGGTCCGTGCTCGACAAGATGCACAAGCGTGGTGAGTTCAAGGCGTACAGCGATGAAGTGCTCATTGATCTCATGTGTAAAATTAAGCCGCTGATTCCTGAGTATGTACGTGTCACCCGACTCTACCGAGATATTCCTGCACCGACGATCGTGGACGGTTCCAAGATCTCTAATTTGCGCCAGGTGGTCCAGGAAGAGATGAAGCGACGTGGGCTGCCACAGTGCCGCTGTATTCGTTGCCGTGAGGTACGTGACACGGTTGTCGATCCGAAGGATTTACGCATGCGTGTGACCGAGTATGACGCCTCGAACGGCAAGGAGTACTTTATCCAGTGGGAAGATCCCGTCTCAGATAAAATCTGTGGATTTATCCGTCTGCGATTCCCATCCCAGTACTACACGGGCAAGAAGCACTTTATTAAAGAGCTCGAGGGCTGCGCACTCATCCGCGAGCTCCATGTCTACGGTATGCATATTCCTTTGAACGACCGCGAGGAAGGTGCCCAACAGCATTTTGGGCTTGGGAAGACGTTATTGGCTCGAGCTGAGGAAATTGCGCGCGCTGCAGGCTTCAAAAAAGTCGCCATCATCAGCGGAGTAGGGGTGCGCGAGTACTACCGGAAGTGGGGGTATAATTTGGATGGGACGTACATGGTGAAGGGGATTTAGGTATTATTCTTTTCCCTCTTTCATAACTTCACTTACTTCCTTTTTTATTTTGACGCCAATATATTCAGGAGTAGCATGGATTAACGGATTTTCTGGTTTTGGTATCGCTTTTGGCTGTGCATTTTCCCGATTTTCTGCGATAGATGGCTCAGGTAGAAATGCTCTTATTGCCCCACCAGCACCTAAAATTGCCGCGACAGTCCATCCTAATACTTTGCTATATGTCCGTGGTTTTTTTGATATATTTTCTTTTTTGATTCGGGCATCTCGTGGAATAAGTGAAGGGGTTGCAATTTTTATACCAATTTGACTTTCGATCGCCATCCAACGATTTCCGTTCCAGTATTCTACCCACATATGTGTTCCCGGTTTGTCTTGTATCAGGTGTCCATATGCCACACGACTTGGAATATCGATCGATCGTAATATGGCAGCAAATC
>JAHFJT010000094.1 GCA_023245695.1 Candidatus Peregrinibacteria bacterium
GGGTGACATCGCTCATCCATGGAGCTGGATTCAAGGTAAAAATAATGCCGAACCCCTGCACCATCACGTAGAGCAACATGAAAAGCGTGAGCGGAAGAAAGATACTTTTGTACGTGGCGAAGGCGTCGGAGAGGATTTTCCAGAAGCGGATTTTTGGGGGGGATGAGGACATATATGTTGGTGGAATTGGTACTTGAGGTGATTATAGCATAGTTGACTTACTGCTAATGCATGCTTTTATTTGTGCGTAGGCACAAGTCCTGCTATGCTTCGCCCATGGAATATATTGCAACTACAAAGGTCGCTGGAGGAAAACTTTTACGAGTAAAGTGCGATGTGGAAAACGGAGTGCTTACGGCCGTGTCACTGACTGGTGATTTTTTTATGCATCCGGAAGATGGCGTGAGTGAGCTTGAGAATGCGCTTGTCGGCATGTCTGCACGTGCAGAGGTACGTGAGTATGTGTCGAAATTGAACGATGTGATTCATGCGAATAGCTACGAGCTCATTGGATTTAGTGCGAGTGATATTGCGCAGACGCTGTGGAATGCGCTGCATCCGGTGACTGAGTCGCAGGTGTAGTTTTGGTATTTTTGTTTTGAGTATATTTTTTATGCCCCTTTCCGATATCAACTGGCGAGTGATCGAACTCGAAACGCACGATGCGTTCATGAACATGGCGCTCGATGAGGCGTGTTGTGAAAGTGTGGCTGCTAGCGGTGCATTGCCTACGATCAGGTTTTATCGATGGCAGCCGAGTGCGGTGTCGATTGGATATTTTCAAAGTTTAGAAGATGAAATTAATGTTGAGGCGTGCGCGGCAACGGGGGTGGATATTATTCGACGACGAACGGGAGGTGGGGCGGTGTACCATGACTACGAGGGTGAGATTACGTATTCGGTGATTGTGCCGGAGAAGATGCTGTGCGATGAGCAGGGTGTGCGAATGGGCATCACAGAATCCTATCATGAGATCTGTGGATGGATTGTGAATGGGCTGGCGCGAGTTGGCATTGAGAGCGAGTTCAAGCCGATTAATGACATCGTCGCATTTACGACGTATCCTGAAGGACAAGCTGTCACGAAGAAAATTTCTGGCAACGCGCAGACTCGACGCGGCGGTGTGGTGCTTCAGCACGGGACGATTCTCTACACAGTCGATGTGCGAAAGATGTTTTCACTTTTGAAGGTAGGCAAAGAAAAAATCGCGGATAAGTTGATCGCGGCGGTCGAAGATCGTGTGACGAGTGTGACGGACGTCTGTGTGCGTGCGGGACGTGAGCCAGTGACACGCGAGGCCCTGTATGACGCACTGAAGGCTGGTTTCACCGATGGAAAAACCTTTGAAATTGGAACCTGGAGTGCGGATGAGCTTGCACGGGCAAAGGCGCTTGTAGATGAGCGATACAAGAGCAAGGATTGGAACTGGATGAGGTAATATAGCTATAAAAAAACGCTCAACTGATGAGGGCTGAGCGTTTTTGAATGTATCTTTTTTGTAAAGGGTGACTATTTATTCCCCTTGAGATACACCGCCGTGTAGGTGGTGGCCGCGAGGAGGGAACCGACGAGCGGGCCAACGAGGTAGACGTACCAGTTTGACCAGTTATTGGCGATAAGCGCTGGACCGAACCATCGGGCTGGATTCATAGCGGCGCCTGTCAGAGGGCCTCCTACGAGAATGTCAGCGGCGATGACGCCACCGATAATCAAACCTGCGTGCATACTTGCTTTGTTATCCTGATCTACGGCAACCGCGAATATCGTCCATACGAGTAAGAAGGTCAAGACGGCCTCAGCGATCGTTCCAGAAAGTGGTGAAACACCAGCTCCGAGCCCTGGGATTCCCATACCGGTTGCGAGGGTGTCGGCGAAGATGACTTTCAAAATCAGCGCACCAAGTGATGCTCCGAGAAGCTGTGAGATCAGGTATCCAGGTACGTCCTGTATTTTTACTTTTTTCATTGCCCAAAGTCCGATCGTAACGGCTGGATTGAAGTGCGCACCAGAGATCACTCCGAAGGCAAAGACACCGATCATAATCGCGAGTCCATGTGCCGCTGCAACTCCGACGATATCGAGCCCACCCATCGTTTCATAGGCCATAATGGAGCCTGCGCCAATAAAAATAAGCATAAATGTACCAATGCCTTCGGCGAGGTACTTTCTCCATGAAGCCATGTGAGGGAGGGTTAGAGGGATTACTAGCTTCACTCTACGCCTGCTGACACAATTTTCCAACACTTACCAATGCAATCGCTTGGCTTTTTGTCACTAACGTGTTTACAATATCTCTATCATCAACGTCTTTTTATGACTCCTTTGCCTTCAATTCAGTTGAAGAGAGGTCAAATTACTGATCTTACCTATACCGATTTCGTCGAGGTCACGTATAGCCAAGCATTCAGTGAAACCCAGGCCGCTGAGACGTTCGAAGAAATGGAGCAACGTCTCTTTGAGACAGCAAAAAAAGAGTCGGTCGAACATGTCCGTGTGAACTACCCTGCTGCGTGGGGAAAATTTGATGCGCTTTTGGACAAGCAAGCTTTTATACCTGCCCTCTATCACGTACAGATGACAGACTACCCTCCGGGTTCGTTTGTACGTTCCCTCCAGGAGATTTCCGATATCCGTACGGTTCGTACCCTCCTCGACCAGCAACAGCTCCTCCACCACACCTACAACTCTGACTTTTTTCAGGATGCTGCGCACTTCGATGCGGATGCCTATCTTACAGATATTCAACACTCAATTGATACGGATCAGGGTGCTTCGTACGGCTTTTTTGATGGCTCGTCACTTGTAGGGTTCATTGCTGTTGAAATTCAGGACACGGCGCTTAATATTGTCGAACTCTATGTCGACCCGACTTTCCGCGGAAAGTCGGTCGGACGCATGCTCATGCAGGCCGCCTTTCACTTCGCGCGTCTCAAAAACTGCATCTCGGTCACGACTTCACTGGCTGTCCAGAATACTGGCGCCTTGAGTTTCTACGAGAAACTCGGTTTCTCTGTCGAGTGGAAGACGCGATACAAGAATGTGTAGCCGATATCTACTTTTCGAAATTCGGAACAACAAAGCCTTTTTCTCCCATCATGGCCTGAATGCGCTTGAATGTTTTTTGGTCAGCGAGATACAAATCCCCGATTTTTTTCCCTGTCTTTATCACACCTTCATATCGAGATCCATCCGGACCCTCTCTGCAAGATGCTGCTGCTTTCGCACCATCGTCACATTTTGTAGTTACGTCTTCCGTCATGTATGGCTGTGGGTTCTTGCTACTTGTTTTTTCGCATTTTAAACCGTTCTCTCCATCTGTGTTATTTTTTCCTGCGTAGATTGTTCCGAATGCAACTCCGCCATTTTCGTCATTTTCTCCATATGCCTCACCCATCTCATAACTTCCGCACAATTCTCCTGGATTGAAAGCAAAATCCATCGTACTGCAGTTTGAGCAGGCCATCCCATTCACCATGTGGCGCATCGAAAGAGAATTCATTCCAAGGGATAGGTTATAAAAATCTGTTCCGGTATATCCTTTCTTTTCGTCGTACTGGACGTTTTTATAGATATTCACGATAACCTGATACGGGTCCCAGTATATCTCACATCTATGATGTCCATCCGTGAGATTATTGATTTCAAAAGCTGTTCCAATGAGTTCGCTTGATATGACAGACAACCCGACTTCTTTACTCGCTTTTGACATAATTATCTTCTCCATCTGGTCCACTAGAGCTTCCGTACTATTTTGCAATTCTGCATGAACTGCTTCATTGTTCGTCGTAACACATGACAAGGCTCCCTGAAGTTTATTCCATACGTCGTTACCCTGTTCGCATATATTCTTCTGTGCTGCCCCTGCCACCGGAATCCTGATAACTCCAATATTCGCCTCTCGCTCTGAGGCAAGGGCTTCCTGAGGTGTTTGAAGCTCCATCTCTCCTGATGCGCAACCACCTGCTGAGATACCCGCTACTATTGGTAAAATGTATTTCATTACGTCTTTTGAGCTTTGAATATTCATCTTATTATAGTAAATTTCATAATAGATGAGTATACTACCATGTTTTTTAATTTTTGCAACTAGTTTTGCAGTTTTTGCCCTAGTGCGTTCACAAATCGGGCGGCTGTAGCCCCGTCGATAATGCGGTGGTCGAAGGTGAGGGCGAGGCCCATGATTTTGGTGACGATGGCTTGCTTGGTGGCTGGATCGAGAGCGATTGCGTCCTTAATCTTTCCGAGTCCCAGAATCGCGGCTTCTGGATAGTTGATCACGGGCGTAGCGAAATCTCCGCCGATAGAACCGTAGTTTGTGATCGTGAAGGTTCCGCCAGACATATCTTGCGGCGTCAGTTTTTTGGTTCGGGCTTTTTCGGCGATATCGGTGATCTCTTTTGCGATGGTAAAGAGGTCTTTTTTGTCAGCGTCTTTGATGGTTGGGACGAAGAGTCCGTCGTCGGTGTCGACGGCGATGCCGATATTGTAGAAATTTTTGGTGACGATTTCTTGTGCTGCTTCGTCGAGCTCAGCGTTTACGATTGGAAATTCTTTGAGTGTTTCGACGACCGCCTTCGTAATATATGCAAGAAA
>JAHFJT010000095.1 GCA_023245695.1 Candidatus Peregrinibacteria bacterium
TTTATTTTCTGGGCTTACACGCGCGAAAATAACGGGAATATGTTTTTTGAAAAGTGTAAGAAGCTCCTCATCGGAAATGTTCTCGAGCTGGTCGCCCGTGATGATCTGATGATGATCGTCAGGCGCGATGAGTCCAATTTTTTCAGCGATGGCCTCGGCGGTTAGTGCGTGATCTCCGGTAAGAATGTACATGCGAATTCCGGCTCGTTTCGCGAGTGCAATGGCTTGTGGAACCTCTTCTCGAGGTGGATCCATCATTCCTACCATGCCGAGGTAGGTGAGATTTTTTTCGATTGTTTCGAGTGAGTAGGATTCGGATGCCTCCGTCTGCGAAATTTCTTTGTAGGCAAATCCGATCATGCGAAGGGCACGCTGTGCACCTGATTCATTGGTGGCGATGATCTCGTTTTTTTCTTCAGAACTGATCGTGCAGATTTCAAGGAGACCTTCTGGTGCACCTTTACATAGTGCGTAGATTTTTTCTCCGTTACTCGTCTGAATTTTTGCGATCACGGTCATACGTTTTCGTCTGGAGTCAAAAGGGAACTCGTGCAGAATCTCTGCCTTGTTTATGGCTTCTTCTTCAGGAAATCCTGATTTCTCTGCGAAGGTAAGAAGCGCGCCTTCGGTGGGATCTCCGAGTGTTACTCCCTGAATAATCTTGGCGTTGTTGCAGAGATTGCAGATGTATCCAATGAGCGTGGTGTTTTCTTTGGGGGCATGGAGCTCTTCGACCGTCATGCTGTTCTTGGTGAGCGTGCCCGTTTTATCACTTACGATGACGGTGGTTGAGCCGAGTGTCTCGACGGACGAGAGCTGTTTAACGATGGCGTGTTTCTTCGCGAGTCGTTGGACGCCGATGGCAAGCGCGATGGTAACGGTCGTCGGAAGGCCTTCTGGAACTGCTGCAACCGCGACCGATGCTGCAAAGAGAATGGCGTCACTGATGGCTTGGTGCTGCACAAATACTCCGAATCCAGTGAGGATTGCCGCGAGTACGAGGGTGATTTTTCCCACAAATATTCCGACTCGATTGAGCTCTTTTTCGAGAGGACTGGTGTCTTTTTCTGTGGAGGTTGTGAGCGTGGCGATTTTTCCAAACTCCGTCATCATACCGATCTGCGTGACGATGGCACGAGCACTTCCATGGCTCACCATGGTTCCCATGCACACTCGATTTTTTCCAGATTCCTCTGATTTGCTCACAGGCGTAGACTCTCCGGTAAGGATCGACTCCTGAGTTTGACACTCGTTGGCCTGGAAAATTTCTCCATCAGCTGGAACTCGATCTCCTTCGTATAGTAGTACGATGTCGCCTGGAACGAGCTCTTCTGCTGGAATGCTCGCCTGTTCGCCATTACGTAGTACGCGCGCCTGCGGCGCGAGCATGCTCTTTAGTGCTTCGACGGCTTTTTCGGCGCGATACTTCTGTACGAACCCAATAATCGCATTCAAGATAATGATACCGCTAATAACCGCGCCGTCTTTTGTCTCGCCCACCGCGAACGAGATGATCGTCGCGATGATCAGGATGATGATCATGAGATCTTTGAACTCCTCGAAAAAAGCCACCACGAGCGACTTCTTCGCCTTGAGCTGGAGGGTGTTTCGCCCATACTGGAGACGCCGCTCTTCGATTTCGCTTGTACTGAGGCCGGTTTTGATAGGTGGGTGGGTCATTGCCCGCAGTATATCAGAGTTCTAGGTGAGTTTCTTCTTTCTCCATTCTTTAATCTTTGCGTGGTGACCGCTCTGAAGAACCTCTGGAACTTCGAGATCCATGAAGACGGGTGGGCGGGTGTAGTGCGGATACTCTTTCTTGCCTCCGAGGGCTTCTGAGTAAGACTCTTCGACGGTGGATTCATGTTTGCCGATGAACTCTGGTACGAAGCGCGAGACGGCGTCCAGGACGACCAGAGCGGCGAGTTCGCCTCCAGTGAGGACATACTTGCCAATCGAGAGCTCTTCGTCGATGCAGAGGTCTATGACGCGCTGGTCGATACCTTCGTACCGACCGCAGACGAGGATGAGACCCGGCGCTTGTTTGTTTTTTCCTTTTCTAGACACGCCACCTTTGGCGAGCTTCTGAGCTTTTTTGTGAGTGAGGAGTTTGCCACGAGGAGACATGTAGATCACGGGTCCTTTATTCAAGGTCTTGGCGTGCATGATTGCGTCGTAGAGCGGCTGTGGAGTCATGACCATGCCAGGACCGCCACCGTAGGGGATCGCATCCACCTTTCCATGGCGTTCAGCGCTGAACTTTCGGATGTCGTGAATGGCGATCTCGATGATGCCTTTTGCTTTTGCGCGTTTAACCATACTCTCGTTGCAGTACGAGTCGAACATACCCGGAAAAATAGTGAGAATATCAAAGCGCATAGGGGTCAGTTTGCGTGGAGTTGAAATGTTACTTTGAGCTGAAGGCATCATCCCAAGCCGTCTGTCCACCACCGTTGTAGTCCATGGCGAAGGTGTTGCCAGTCAACATAGCTTTCTTGATCGTTTCTTCATACTGAGCTCGTTGACGTGGAACGTCGCAGGTGCCGCTAAAGGAGAACTGACCGTTCATATGAACGACGTAGTTGGTTCCAACCTGATCTACAGACTGTACGGTAACCACGGACTTCGTGATTGGGTTTTCAAGACCTTGTCCGTTGAACTGCGTTGCAGTGGTATTTTCCAGTGCCATGAGTGCTGCGTTGATGGATGCAACCTGATTCGTTGGATCGTATGGTGCCAGAGCCGTGATGACGACCGGTATTGCGCTGTCTCCACATCCAACTTGAACGCTATTTGCAGAAGCACCATTGTCGTTGAGCTTGATGGCGTAGACGGTGGTCTGAGTTGTCGTTGCTGCTGGAGTTGGTGCAGGTGCTGGCTGGTTCTGGGCCGGCGGTGTGTATGGAACAGGCGTCTGATTTCCGCATCCGGTAAGCGAGATGGCCATGAGGCCGGTCACGAGAAGGGTGGTGAATTTGTGAGACATAGAAGTAAAGATTAAGGAAATGGATACGCTTTATTCGATCCGTTAAGCTTGTATTACTTTGAGCTAAACGCTTTATCCCAAGCTGCCTGTCCGCCACCGTTGTAGTCAATTGTGAAGGTATTTCCGAGTGCGGCTTTCTTGATGGTTTCTTCAACTTGTGCTTTCACACGTGGCATATCACAGACGCCTCCAAAACTAAACTTGCCCTTGAGATGAGCTATGAGATTGTTGCCGTTTTTTTCAACTGACTTAACTGTCAAAAGAGAGTTTGTGGCAGCAAGTGTGTTCTGAAGATTTTGTGCCTTAAATTGATCAGCGGTCGTGCCAAAGAGATTTGTTAATGCCGCGTTTACCGATGCGACAGCATCTGTTTTGTTGTACTGATAGCCTACGGTAGAATCGACTGGAACGACACTATCTCCACATCCCACTTGAATGCTATTTGCCGACTTTCCGTTGTCCTCCATTTTTACCATATACACCACCGTTTTCTTGGTATCGTTAGCGTCAGCTGGGGCGGCTGGCGTTGGTTGGCTTTGATCTGCTTGGCCATACGGTTGAGCAGGCTGGTTGCTGCATGCGGCGAGATTCATGACGAGCAATCCTGCAGTGAGAAGGGTGACGAGTTTTTTAGACATGGAAAAAATAATAAGAATAAGTAATTGGTACGCTGACTCTTTCATGTACGATCGAGACAGCCGTCCATATACTACCATTTTTCGAGATGTTGAGGCCAGGTTATTGCCCAATCCCTTCCTTATTTTCGAGTGACTTGTGTTATTTTTCTTTTAATTTCTCCCTTGTGCCTGGGCGCAACTCAGAATTCACTTCTTGGTTTTGGCAATTCATGGACGGTTATTATAAAAAGACCCTGGGGAACCAGGGTCTTTTGAATTGTTGTGCGGGAAATGCGGGGGCGGGGACTGTCCGGCTTGATGGCCGGACGGGTGCTCCAGCTTGCTGAAGCAAGCTTCGCACTGTTAACGCTTGCTCCACTGTGGGGCACGTCGCGCTCGGTGTAAACCGAACTTCTTTCGTTCCTTCATACGCGGGTCTCGTGTGAGAAAGCCGGCACGCTTGAGAGTGATACGAAGAGCTGGATCGAATTCGAGGAGTGCTTTGGCAATACCGTGACGGATCGCATCAGCCTGGCCACCGAGTCCACCACCACTTGTCTTGACCGAGATATCGAAGGTCTTGAGATGTCCTGTGATTCGAAGTGGAGCTTTTACAGAGTCTCGCTTTGATGGAACGACGATGTACTCTTCAAGTTTTTTCTCGTTGACGATGATAGCACCAGTACCGTTTGGGTAGAGACGTACTCGAGCGACACAGGTCTTTCGATTTCCTGCGGCGTAGAGATACTCACCCGTTGGCTTGGCGACTTTTGATTCTGACTTTGGAGCAGCGGCCTTGGCAATTTTTGCCATGTCCTTGATTGGCGCAGCCTTTGGAGCTACTGCCTCAACTGCTGGAGTCTTCTTAGGTGCTACTTTTTTTTCGGGAGCGGGAACGGCTGCTGTGCTTCGCTTCGCAGTGGCAGGAGTTTTTTTTGCGGTTGCCATAGAGTGTT
>JAHFJT010000096.1 GCA_023245695.1 Candidatus Peregrinibacteria bacterium
ACCTGCCTTGACGGCATTCGTCCAGTAACCCGCCGTGAAGACTGAGTCATCAAACGTCGCAAGGAGCTGCGAAGAAATGGAGGCACCATCATCGCTTCCTGTTGCCACAATACTTGACCATGGAGATGCAATCGTATCTATATTCGTCAAAAGTGCACTGATATTAAAGAATTTCTTATCACTTGCATTGAGGTCATTGTACGTTCGCTGCGCATACTGCTTAAAAATCAGCGCGATTTGCTGAAGATCGATCATGAGCATACTCGTCGTTTTTGCATTCGCGATATTTGTGCCGAAGAGTGTCGCATCGAGGCCTGTTTTATACTTCGAACCAATACTCGGATCAGTAGAAATCAAAAGTACGCCATCAGTCGTGACATCAAATCGAATCGAGAGGGACTCGCCTGTATCACCAAGCGGTCCTGTAAGTCCCCAGTCCGCGCCACCTGCCGTTGTCGGACCCATGATCACCGTTCCGTCCGTCTGAGCCGTAGATTTTGCCTTATTGTAGAGCTTTGTGAGAGTCGACTTCATCGTTGCCTCGCTACCTTTTACATCCGCCATGAAGGTAAAATATGGAATCATAGAAGAAGAATTCTGCTCCGCCGTCAGTGAGTAGCCTTTGGTAAGAAGTCCGAGAAGATCTTTCTGAATATCAAATCCTACCGCGTCGATCGACTCTTGAGAAAACTCGCTCGATGACGTCTCGAGAAGCGCGCTATACGTGGCGAGTTGCGTGTCGATGAGTTTTTTTAAGTTGTAACCCTCGAAGTATCCGAGAGGTTTTTTCGCCGGAGCCAACAAATACATGTTCGGCAAAAATGGTGTCGATGCAAAGGCACTCGCCGTACTTCCTTTCTGAATCACTGTCTCCACTTTCACACCGTTACTCATTTTCTGTACTCCCAGAGCCATTTCTTTGAAGGCACTGAAAAGCGGAGATGTACCTGAAGCGTCGCTAGAAAATGCACTCATCTCATCTTTGATCGTCTTCAAACTCGAGCCGAGATCTACAAACATCGTAAAGAAATTCCCAGCAGAAAGTTTTTTTACCGTGTTTGCATACTTGGAGGACTGAGAAAGAAACGTGCCCTGGTCATAGCTCTTGATGAGCTTCTGGATGTACTCTTCACTTCCGAGTAAAAAATATCCATCGAGTTTTGTGAAGGCTCGAGTCCCCGTATCTACATAGAAATCATGAGATCCAAGAACCGATTTTATGGCATCTTTATGCAGATTGAGAATGGAACTCCACTGTACGTCACTTACCGGAAGGATGAAAGCGGCCGAGTCCATCGAGGTAAATGAGAGCTGGTTCATCGCAAAATATAATCGCTTTGCTGAGAGAATATCCACAAAAAGTTTTTTCTCCTCCAAAGCATTGCTCTCTGCGCTCGATGAAAGTTCGGGCGCAAGAAGCCCCGTAATTTTATCGGAGAGTGATGATGGAAGTTGATTGAGATCAAACTCAAAGTACATCGTCGTCGTATCCGGCACGATATCCGATGGCAACTTAGTCACCGCCGCGAGCACCTGTGACGGAATAAGGAAGGCCATCACAATCAGAGCCGCAACACCTCGAGCGAAGAAAAGCTTCTTCATAAAAATAAGGGTCAAACGTATAAAATATTGAATCTACAGCATTCTACGCTAAAGCTGCTAGTGAAGTAAAGTGAAGCTGAAAATTGACAAAAATAAAATAAATGATAAAATAGAGCATCATAACACGAATGTACTATGCCTCGAAAAACACCAGAAGAAGGAGGAGCCAATCTCGTCAGTCTCAGCGGCGGAAAAGATCAGATAAAGCATCTAAAGCGCTCACCAGCAGAAATTCGAAACGACCTCATCGTGGCGATTGCAAAAAATACGCGCGAACTCATCGATGCACTCTATGTGACCGCCTCATCCATGGAAAAATTTAAAAAGAACGGCGAAGTAAAGTACGCACTCTACGACACCGATAGCTCTCCGATGACTATGGGATACAACAATCAGAGCGTGGCATTCACCGCCTCTCATCTATTAGAGGTAGGTGAAGAGATGCTTGCAAAGCAGCACGAAGAGGCCGAAGGAGACAGCCTCCAGTACGGTCTTCAGTACGCGGCAAACATACTCCTCCTCCGAAAAAAACTTACCGAAGTCACGGACAACGATTACCTCCAAACCGATATCGGTGACGGAATTGCCGAAGAAGATAAGCAGGCAACCGCAGGAACTGGACCGATGCGATCTGGCGCCGGACAAAATATCGTCTACAACGAGCCACTCGGAAAAATCGCCGGTTTCCCTAAAGAAATCAAAGTGAAAAAAAGTGAGGAGACATAGCCTTAGTCATCCAGCGGCTTCATCAGTGGGAACAAAATCACATCTTTAAGATTGTCCTGATTGGTGAGAAGCGCAAGAATTCGGTCGATGCCCATACCCCATCCGGACATTGGTGGCATGCCATGTTCCATCGCGTAGACATAGTCGTAGTCAGCCTCCATGGCATCCTCGTCACCACCAGCCTTGAGCTTGGCCTGTTCTTCAAAGCGCTGTCGCTGATCCACAGGATCGACGAGCTCGGAGTAGGCATTCACAACCTCCCATGAGTTCACAACGAGCTGGAATCGATCAGTAATGTCTGGATTCACGTCATTACGTCGTGCGAGCGGTGAGAGATCGATAGGATGTGACGTGACAAACATTGGTTGAATAATTTGAGGACGGACAGTTTTTTTGTAGAGAACGTCGATAAGATTTCCACGGCCAAGCTTAGCAGTATCCTCGAGTACGATCGCCTTTCTGGCGATCGCTTTCCGCAGCTCGTCTGCCGTCTTTTCCACATAGATGTCGATTCCAGTTTTCCCAAGAATCAAATCTCGAAGTGATGTTCGTGGCCACTTTTGGCCAAAATCAACCTCATTATCTCCGATCATAATTTTTAAAGTACCAAAAAGCTCCTGAATGAAATGTTTAAAAAGCTTCTCCGTAAAATCCATATTATCCTCATAGTTCCAGTACGACGCGTAGTACTCGAGCATCGTAAATTCCTGGAGATGAGAAGGATCCATACCCTCATTTCGGAAACACTTAGCAAACTCAAATACTCGCTCAAATCCACCGACGACTGCGCGCTTCAGGTAGGTCTCAGGCGCAATACGCAAAAAGAAATCTCGATCGAGGGCATTATGATGGGTTGTGAACGGTTTTGCCAACGCCCCGCTTGCCTTTGCGGAAAGAATCGGCGTCTCAATTTCAATAAATTCGTGTTTTTCCAGGTAGGTTCGGATTACCTGAATAAGACGACTTCGCATTCGCATACGTGAGAATGTCTCCGGACTCATGAGCATATCGAGGTATCGGTATCGGTACTTCGTCTCCTGATCCTGAACACCATGCCATTTTTCCGGAAGCGGCTGGAGTGATTTTGCGAGAAGTGCGTACTCACGCACGAGCAGGGTCGTCTCGCCATGTTGGGTTTTGAAAAGCTCACCTTTGACACCAAGGAAATCACCAGCATCGATTTTTTTTGTTCCAAATTTATACTTTTCTTCTCCGAGAACATCTCTCATAAACGAAATCTGAATCCGACCAGAAGAGTCTTGTAGCTGTGCAAAACTGAGTTTTCCATGAGATCGGAAGGTCATAATTCGACCTGCGAGCGTAATCTCTTCACCTCCACCAGCAACTACCTGATCGGTCTCTCGCATTCCTTTGTCACCAAGGGCACGAGCCTCCATCGCCGTGTGGGTCCGTACAAATCGCTCAGGATAAGGCTGCACACCCGCTGCGCGCATCTCCTCCAATTTCTTCAATCGATCAAAATACTCAAGTGGCTGCTTGGATTCTTGTTTTTCCTGCTTCGGCTCCACAGATTTCTTCACCTCTTTTTTTTGAGCTTCAATCATCTTCTTTTTTCCAAAAAGTCCAAACATAAAATAACAATTATAGGGCGGGCTTAGTATACGGCGTCATTTCATACTCCTCAAGTGCTTCCTTTATATTGAAATAGAATACAGTATTTTTGGTACATTTTAATAGGCCGCCCCGGAACGGGGCGGCCTATATTATTTTAAGCTTTGAAACTTCTCTTAGTTGTCATAAATAAAATTGCACTTAGAATCCGTCTGAGCCAGCTTGCCTATATCATACCCTTGAGCCTTGGCCTCTGCGGTCATATCTTTCGACTTTTGAAACTCTTTGAATTTAGACTGATAGTAATCACATCGACCTTTTGTTGGCTTATTCTTAAGATAATCCTGGGTATTTTTTGACCAGTCATATACGCTGTTGCTGCAAATTTTAATCATATCGCTCCACTTTGGATCGTTCATGCTGATTTTTCCCTGCACGATTTGCTTCATGAGCCAGCTACATCGTGGATATGGATTTGGAAAGTACCCCTCTGGGCACACGAGAGGTACGGGAGTCCAGATCGGCTCATTTTTCGTGGTTGTCGTAGTAGTTTTTGGTTCGGTACCTGTTGTGCCTTTTGCCTCACTACTCGTCCCGCCACTTTTTGGTGGGTTTGTGGATGGTATATATGTTCCTTCGACGCCTTTGCC